>NZ_PNDU01000008.1:0-36067 GCF_005886635.1 Pseudoalteromonas sp. S558
GCTATTTTCAGCTCTAACTGCGTTGAATTTAATTGCAATAGGCCCGCTATTGACGCGTAAATTCGCCTTGTTTTCACTGAAAATCTCTGGCTAGAGAAAATAAATTTAACGCGTTGAGCATTGAAAGTAGCAAACTGAGGTATGTATTATCCAGAGTTTAGGTTACTTACTCACACATTTATTTTGACACAGTTTGCTCGAACAAACTCAGATGGTTTTTCAGTGATAATTGCAGCACGTTGTTTGTGGCAAAAATAAGTGTAAACCTCGTATTCAAATTCATCATTTATAGCGCGACCAATTTGGTAAAATGTCGAAGTAAAATCGTTATCCACTCTAAAGTAATCTTTCACTACAAAGTCTTTATCTAAATACCAATATAAGGTGATGCCTTCATTCTCGGCAAATTCAGAAAGCGCCTCTTTTAGTGTGGTTCCGCTTTCAAAGCGTCTAGGTTCGATTTTTCCAGCCCAATTTGTTGGCATAGGATCAACGATCCGAGTGCGCTCGGTTAATACACGATCTAGAGTTTGCTCTGGCGCAGCTAATTTTAGAACAAAGTTACCGCGTTCTTTATCATTTTTAGATTTATTCTGGATTGAAGCATAAAAGCGTGACAGTCCTTCAGCAGCTGCATTTTTGGAGTGTTTAAAATCCAATACTAAGCCGTCACCCAGTAAAAAGTAGAGAGCAAATATTATTAATAATACTGCAACTGAAAGATGTTTAAGCCAAAACCACATAATTATTACTCACTTAATGCGAATCTTTAATAGTTATATCAATTACTTCTTGTAAAAAGAAGGGGTATTTTTGTCAGGTCTAGTTTTAAAGCGGCGGTGCAGCCACATATATTGCTCTGGTGCTGCATTAACGGATTGTTCTATACGTTGGTTAACACGTGTTACATCAGCCTTATTATCACCACTAGGGAAGTTTTCAAGCTCAGACACAATTTCTAAATGGTACTTACCTTTTTCATCTCTGTGACTTATTAGGCTCATGGTTTCGCAATTTTTACTCCCTGCAAATGTAAGAGTGCCAGTGGTTGTTGCTGTATTTGGTACTGCATAGAAAGGCACAAATTCACAGCGGTTACGGCCGTAGTCTTGATCCGGCAAGTAGTAACACACCTTTTTGTTTTTGAGTGCTTTTAATAAGCCTTTCACATCTTTACGGCCAATTAAATACTCGTTTGAACGTAAGCGTCCATTGGTTGTAAAGTATTCCATAAGCGGATTATTATGAGGGCGGTAAAAACCAAGCCCTTGGCATTTTAAGCCCATTACCCGGCTTGTCATTTCGAGGTGTAAAAAGTGAGGAACCAATAATAAAATACCTTTGCCAGATGCTTGCACACGTTCAACATGTTCTAATCCTTTGATTGAGCCGTAAACACTTCTTACACGCCATTGCGGCCACCACCATGCCATGCCAGTCTCAACCATTGCAATACCGGTGTTTTCCATATTTTTGAGCACAAGGTCTTTTTGATCTGCTGCGCTCATATCTGGAAAGCATAATTTAATGTTAACTTCTGCAATATGGCGGCGGCGCTTCATAAATTTATAAACTAAATGCCCAAGCAATTTCCCCATCGCTAATTGTAATTTTTGTGGTAACCAAGATATTAAATATAAAAATAGAATGCCGATCCACGTCAGCCAATATCGAGGGCCTAAAAAAGATGCTTTGAAAGGAGATGAGGTGACCACAAAAATTCTCTAATAATAAAAAACACTAGTTTAACGCTAAGCGTTATAAAATACAAAAAGCCAGCATTTAGCTGGCTTTGAATGTATATAGATTTTATATCAAGCTATAACTTAAGCGGCTTTTAAGCCTTGGTTTATAGCCACTAAATCTTCACTTTGTAGTGTACCAGCAGCCAATTTTAGGCGCAGAGTCGATAACACATATCTATAACGTACATCAGCAAGGTTACGCTTGGCGTTGAATAAGTTTTGTGTACTAACCAGCACATCAACAATAGTTCGTGTGCCTACTTCAAAACCCGCTTCAGTTGCTTTAAGCGCACTTTGGGCCGAAACAACCGCTTGCTCTAGTGCTTTGTAGGTAGCAATGTCCGAAACAACTTGGTTGTAAGATGTAATAACTGTGCGTGTTATAGCACGGTAATTGGTTTCATAATCTTGACTTGCAGCTACGTAAAATGCACGGGCTTGATTAGTTGCTGCAACCGTTGCACCACCCGAGTACAGTGGGACGCTGAAGTTAATACCGACAGATGATAAATCTTCACGTGGGCGGTTATTAAAGCTCATATTGTTTGTTGTTGAGTCAGTTAGGGTATCACCATAGCTAGCGTTTAGAGTTAGTTTTGGGTAATGCCCCGCTTTTGCTTGCTCAATTTGATCTTTTGCAATATCGACGGTTACTTTAGAGACTTGTAAGCTAATATTTTTGTTTTCAGCAACTTTAACAAAATCTGAAGAAAGTTTGGCAGGCTTAGTTGTAGAGAAGCTGTCGGTATTTAAAAAGTCTAATTTTGCATGATACTTACCAGTGATTTCGCGAAGTTGCTCACGGGCTGTTTCTACAGCATTGCCGGCGATAATCTCTTGAGCTACTGAATTATCAAACTGAGCTTGCGCTTCGTGTACATCAGTTATTGCTGTTAAGCCCACTGCATAACGCTGTTTTGTTTGTTCAAGTTGGCGTTCAATAGCACGTTTTTCAGCTTCTACAAACTCAAGGTTGTCAACCGCACTTAATACGTTAAAATAACCTTCAGCAACGCGTACAATTAAGTTTTGCTTAGCTGCATCGTATTGCGCACTTGCTTGCAGAGCTTGTTTGTCTGCAATGTCTAACGAGTTCCAAGCGCCTAAATCAAATAAAGTTTGGCTTAAGCTTAAGCCTCGAGAAAACTCATCGTTATCAGTATTAAACTGATTAATAGCCGATAAATCTTCAGATTGTCTATAAGAGGTTGAATCAGTTTTTTTGTAACCCATAGTTAAACCAATTTGAGGTAATAATGCACTCATGGCAAGATCACTTTGGTAAGATTGTGCATCAGCTTGGGCTTTTGCTTTTAACACGGTGGGATCGTTAGCTGTCGCTATTTCAAAAACTTGTAGTAAATCTTCAGCGTTAGCGGCTGTAGCGCCTAATGCGCATGATAAACTAACCAGCGCCGCAAGGATGTTCTTTTTCATATTAGGTTCAGTCCTTAGACAATTTTTATACTAAAAGCATGTTAACCTGTTTTACTTCATAAAAAAAAATTTTTTTGTAAAACCGTATGTTCAAATGTAACAGGATATATTATCGCATTTTAGTTGTTGAGCAATATAGGAAACCAATAGATGGTAAATAAAAGTTTGGTTCAATTTACACATAAAGATGTGAACATCAAACCGATAAAAAATCTCTACAAAGGCTTTTTTCAGGTTAATTTATACGAGTTTGAACATGCATTATTTGCAGGTGGCACCTCACAGTTAATTAGTCGCGAAATTTTAGAGCGAGGCGATGCAATTGCTGTACTTCCTTATGATCCCGTATCAGATAGCATTCTCTTAATTGAACAAATACGTATCGGCGCCATTAAAAGCAAGCATTCGCCGTGGCTGCTAGAATGTATAGCCGGAATGACAGATGGCAGCACAGATTATGAATCAGTTGTTAAAAAAGAAGCGTATGAAGAGGCTGGACTTGAGTTAACAGAGCTTGAATTTATGCTTTCATATTTATCAAGCCCAGGGGGCACAACAGAGCGCCTCTATTTATATTTAGCTCGTGCTGATTTAAGCCAAGTGAAATCAGGTGTTTATGGCCTTGAAAGCGAAGGCGAAGATATAAAAACACACGTTTTATCGGTTGATGATGCGTTATTGCGGCTCAATAACGGTGAAATGGATAATGCCGCAACGGTTATCTGCATGCAGTGGCTTGCACTTAATCGCGAA
This sequence comes from Pseudoalteromonas sp. S558, assembly GCF_005886635.1. Classification (NCBI taxonomy): domain Bacteria; kingdom Pseudomonadati; phylum Pseudomonadota; class Gammaproteobacteria; order Alteromonadales; family Pseudoalteromonadaceae; genus Pseudoalteromonas; species Pseudoalteromonas sp. S558. The sequence goes on from NZ_PNDU01000008.1 coordinate 3,936, forward strand.
AAAATGAAAGGAAAGTGGGCATAACTTTTAAATTAACTAAATTCGGTTAAAAAATAATGGTGGTACTTTGACAGCACAATTAGCAACGCAGCGATATATTCAAAGCCTCCCAAAGTATTTAACGCTTTGTGAGCATAATTACGTGCGACTATTAAAGTTGTTACCTAGCGAGCGCAATGTAGGAAGCATTCGCGAAGTAAAACTAGGCTACAGTGAGTTTGCTACAAAAATTGATGGCAGCGCAAAATACACTATGGATATTTCCATCAAGCAACTAACAGGCATGGTGAAAGGTATTACACCGCTATATTTAACGGTTCGCATGTATCACGATGCCAAAGTGGCTGAAATTATTCATCACGATTATCATCAGCGAATCAAGCCATCTTATGGATACCCTAATCCTAAAATGCACCAAAAAGATGAAAAGTATCAACTCAATGCGTTTTTATATGACTGGCTTGTAGCTTGTGTTGAGCATGGGCAAGCAACCCTTAATTGGGATGTAAATAATGGGCTGGTTTAATGAGCCTTACAAATTTAATACGTCTTCATTACGCATAGCTCATATAACTGACTGCCATTTATTTGCTGATAAAGCGGATGAGTACTTTGGTGTCAATACGGCATCACATTTTGAGCAAGCATTAGCGCATATGGCCACGCAAGCACTAGATGGTGTGATTTTTGGTGGTGATCTAACACAAGATCACAGTTTTGAATCTTACCTGCTGTTTAGTGAATTGATACATAAAAGCGCATTAACATGCCCTGTATTTTGGCTGCCAGGTAATCATGATGAAACAGCAATGTTGAGTCGTATAAGTGGTGGGCAGATAAATAGCGCTAAACATATAGTGGCAAACGAAATTGAGTTGTTACTTATTAACTCAAAAGGTCCCACACCAGCTGGCTGGGTTAGCGGTGCGCATTTAGATGAAATAGCCGATTGTTTAGTGCAATCAAGTAATGATAAGCTCATCTTTTGCCACCATAATCCATTACCAATAAATGGTTACCTCGATAAGCATATGCTTGAAAATGGGCCTCAATTATTAAATATCTTGGTAAATAGTGGCAATGTTAGTGGGCTTTTTCATGGTCATGTTCATAATGAATATGAGCAAAGCTATAGAGATTTAAAAGTCTATGCAACGCCAGCCAGTTCAGTGCAGTTTAAAAAGTATAGCGCACAGTGGCTGCAGCAAAATTGTGGCCCCGCTTACAGAATGTTTTATATAGACGCGCAAAAAGCTAGAACAAGTGTAAAAACGGAAGTCATATGGCTAAACGGGTAATTTATATTCATGGTTTCAATAGTTCACAAAAATCATATAAAGCTGTGCGCTTTGGTGAGCTTATGGCAAACTATGATGTTGATTATTGTGTACCGAACTTAAACCACGAGCCTCTACAAGCTATAATTAAGCTTGAGCAATTAATAACGCCTAATACTGTTTTATTAGGTAGCTCGTTAGGTGGTTTTTTTGCCACATATTTATCGCAGCGTTATCAAATTCCTGCAGTGGTTATTAATCCCGCAGTAGCACCGTACACATTATTGCAGCCGTTACTTGGTCCAAATTATAATCCGTATCAAGATTATTATTATGATTTAAATAACAGTCATATAAACGCTTTAAAAGCACTGGCTGTCGATAAACTAAAACACCCTGAATTACTGTATTTACTACAGCAAACAGGCGATGAAGTGTTAAATTTTCAACACGCAGTAAATTATTATTCACAATGCAAGCAATTGGTAGAATTTGGTGGTGATCATAGCTATACAGGTTTTGAAAGCACTTTTGCGAATATTGTAGATTTTCTTAAAATCACGTAAAACTAGCTAAGCTCGTCTTAGCACATATAAAGATAAAAATTATGAGTGATCAAAATTATAACGCCGAAGCCATTGAAGTACTTAATGGGTTAGATCCAGTAAAAAGACGTCCTGGGATGTACACCGATACTGTAAGGCCAAATCATTTAGGCCAAGAGGTTATCGATAACAGTGTCGATGAAGCGATGGCGGGTCATGCTACTCGTATCGACGTAATACTTCACGAAGACAACTCGCTTGAAGTAAGTGATGATGGACGTGGTATGCCCATTGATATTCACCCTGAGGAAGGCATTCCTGGGGTTGAATTAATCTTCACTAAGTTACACGCCGGCGGCAAGTTTTCTAATAAAAACTATCAATTTTCTGGCGGTCTACACGGTGTCGGTATTTCTGTAGTAAATGCGTTATCTACGCGTGTTGAAGTAACGGTACGACGCGATGCTCAGCAATACAGAATGGCATTTGAAAGTGGCGATAAAGTAGAAGACTTAAACGTAATTGGCACTGTGGGTAAGCGCAACACAGGTACTACGGTTCGTTTTTGGGCAGATGTTAGCTATTTTGATTCACCAAATTATTCAATTACTAAACTAAACCATTTATTAAAAGCCAAAGCGGTTTTATGTCCTGGGTTACGTATTAAGTTTGTTAACAAACAAACAAAAGAAACCCAAGAGTGGTTTTACGAAACAGGCTTAAAAGATTACTTAATTGAAGCTATTAAAGGCTTTGAAACATTACCGCAGGACCCGTTTGTAGGCGAATTTAAAAGCTCAATTGAAGGTGCAGATTGGGCTGTTGTATGGCTACCTGAAGGTGGCGAATCCATAGCCGAGAGTTATGTGAACCTGATCCCTACCGCACAAGGCGGTACGCATGTAAATGGTTTACGCCAAGGTTTACTTGAAGCAATGCGTGAATTTTGTGAGTTTAGAAACTTACTCCCGCGTGGCGTAAAGTTAACCCCAGATGACATTTGGGAGCGCTGTAGTTACGTGCTGTCAGTTAAAATGCAAGACCCACAATTTGCAGGTCAAACCAAAGAAAAACTATCATCACGCTCGTGCGCTGCATTTGTATCGGGTGTTGTAAAAGATGCGTTTAGCTTGTGGTTAAATGAGCACACTGATACCGCAGAGCTGTTAGCGGAGTTATGCATTTCAAATGCACAAAGCCGCTTACGCGCTGCTAAAAAAGTAGTTCGTAAACGCGTTACCGCAGGCCCTGCATTACCTGGTAAATTAACAGATTGTAGTGCAGCCGATAACGACCGTACTGAATTGTTTTTAGTAGAGGGTGACTCTGCTGGTGGATCTGCTAAACAAGCGCGCGATCGTGAGTTCCAGGCAATTATGCCGCTGCGTGGTAAAATTTTAAATACGTGGGAAGTTGAATCAGGGCAAATACTCGCATCGCAAGAAGTACACGATATTTCAGTGGCATTGGGTATTGATCCTGAATCAACCGATATGTCGGGATTGCGCTACAATAAAATTTGTATATTGGCCGATGCTGACTCGGATGGATTACACATTGCAACTCTATTGTGTGCTCTGTTTGTTCGTCATTTTCCAGAGTTAGTAAAAACAGGGCATGTGTATGTTGCAATGCCGCCATTATTTAGAATTGATATTGGTAAAGAAGTTTACTACGCACTTGATGAAGGCGAAAAAACCGCTATTTTGGCGCGTATAGAAGCAGAGAAAAAACGCGGAAAAGTAAACGTACAGCGCTTCAAAGGTCTGGGTGAAATGAATCCGTTGCAGCTTCGTGAAACTACGATGGATCCAAATACCAGACGTTTAGTGCAGCTTACACTTGATGAAGAAGTAGAGACCATGGAAATGATGGATATGCTGCTTGCTAAAAAACGATCGCCAGATCGTCGTCAGTGGTTAGAGGATCATGGTAATAAGGCACAAGTTTAGTTACTTGTGCTTAACACTAGGAGAGACGAATGAATAAGTTACTAGGAGGTTTGCTATTACTTGGGCTGACTACCGCTCCGGCAATAGCTAAAAACATACTCGATGAGCTTACTGTAGCACCCGGGTTTGAAATCAGCTTATTTGCAGATGATGTAGAAAATGCACGTCAATTAGCGGTTTCAAAAAAGGGGATTGTGTACGTAGGCTCTCGTAAAGCAGGCAATGTATATGCGCTTATCGACCATAATAGCGATGGTGTTGCTGATAAAAAAATGCTGGTTGCCCAAGGATTAAATATGCCGTCGGGTTTAGCCATTAAAGATGGCGACCTGTATGTAGGTGAAGTACATCGTATTATTCGCTTTAAAAATATTGATACTCAATTAAAAAACCCAAAGTTTGAAATACTGTATGACGCATTGCCATCTGAGCGTCACCATGGCTGGAAATTTTTACGTTTTGCACCAACGGGGGAGTTAATTATACCGGTTGGTGTACCGTGTAATATTTGTGCTGAAGACGATCGTTTTGGCCGAATTTTTGCGTTAGATGTCGAAACTAAACAAATAAAAACCATAGCAAAAGGGGTTAGAAATACAGTAGGTTTTGATTTTCATCCTGCCACCCAAGCCTTATGGTTTAGTGATAACGGTCGCGATATGATGGGCGATGATATTCCACCTGATGAGTTGAACCGTGCAACGCAAGAGGGTGAACACTTTGGCTTTCCGTATGTGCATGCCGGTGCGATCATCGATCCTGAATTTGGCAAAGGCAAAAATATTGCCGATTACACGTCGCCAGCCCTCGCTCTTCCAGCGCATGTCGCACCACTAGGTATTCATTTTTATAATGGTAAGCAATTTCCAGCAAGTTATAAGCAGCAATTATTTGTAGCTGAACATGGCTCATGGAACCGTTCTAAAAAGTCAGGCTACAAAGTAGGGCTAGCAACAATTGAAGTCGGTCGCGTAACTAAATATACACCTTTTATTACTGGCTTTATGAAAAACGAAATAACATTTGGACGCCCTGTTGCATTTGCAGAATTAGGCGACGGCAGTCTGTTAGTAAGCGATGATTACGCCAATGTAATCTACCGTGTAAGCTATAAGAAAAACTAGGTAAGCTTTAATGAGTGATACAGATACCTTGCTAATGCAAGGAATTGAGCAACAAACAATGGGGCGTTTTACCGAAGACGCTTATTTAAACTATTCCATGTACGTAATCATGGATCGTGCTCTACCGCATGTAGGCGATGGCCTAAAACCAGTACAGCGACGTATTATTTATGCGATGAGCGAACTGGGTTTATCAGCTAATGCTAAGTATAAAAAATCAGCCCGTACCGTGGGTGACGTACTTGGTAAGTACCATCCACATGGTGACAGCGCCTGTTACGAAGCGATGGTATTGATGGCGCAGCCGTTTTCTTATCGCTACCCATTAGTAGACGGGCAAGGAAACTGGGGCGCTGCAGATGACCCTAAATCGTTTGCTGCAATGCGTTATACAGAAGCGCGTTTGTCTAAATTTTCAGAAGTACTATTAAAAGAGCTTGGCCAAGGCACAGTCGATTGGACACCAAACTTTGATGGCACAATGGATGAGCCCGTTGTACTGCCTTCTCGCTTACCACATATTTTACTTAACGGTATAACCGGTATTGCAGTTGGTATGGCAACCGATATTCCGCCACATAACGTACGAGAAGTCGCCAGTGCATGTTGTTTATTGCTTGACAAACCAAAAACAGAGCTTGAAGAATTGCTTGAGCTTGTACATGCACCAGATTATCCAACCGACGCTGAAATAATTACCCCAAAAGCCGATATTCATAAAATATATAAAACCGGTCGCGGGTCTATCAAAATGCGGGCGGTATACACCGAAGAGCATGGCGATATAGTGATTACAGCGCTACCGCATCAATGTTCTGGTGGTAAAGTGCTTGAGCAAATTGCAGCGCAAATGAACGCTAAAAAATTACCCATGATTGCCGATTTACGTGATGAATCAGATCACGAAAATCCGACTCGTATAGTGATTATACCGCGCTCTAACCGTATTAAAGCAGAGCCATTGATGGCGCACTTGTTTGCGACCACCGATTTAGAAAAAAACTACCGTGTAAACTTAAACATGTTAGGCCTAGATGGTCGCCCGCAAGTTAAAGACTTACGTTGTATTTTAAGCGAGTGGCTAATATTTAGACGCGAAACCGTGCGTCGCCGCTTGCAGTATCGTTTAGATAAAGTATTAGCGCGCCTACATATTTTAGAGGGTTTATTAGCCGCCTTTTTAAATATTGATGAAGTTATTGAAATCATCCGCAGCGAAGATAAACCAAAGCCTGTATTAATGGAGCGCTTTGATTTAACTGATACGCAAGCGGAAGCGATTTTAGAATTAAAGCTTCGTCATTTAGCAAAACTTGAAGAGTTTAAAATTCGCGGTGAGCAAGATGAACTAGCCAAAGAGCGTGATAAATTAGCGCAAATTTTGGGTTCAGAACGTCGTATGTCAACACTGCTTAAAAAAGAAATTCAAGAAGCAGCTGAAATGTACGGTGACGATCGCCGCTCGCCAGTGATTGAGCGTTCAGAAGCGAAAGCACTTAACGAAAAAGATTTAATACCTTCAGAATCAGTGACCGTTGTGCTATCAGATAAAGGCTGGGCACGCGTTGGTAAAGGCCATGACTTAGATGTACAAGGCTTAAGTTATCGCTCTGGTGATGGCTTTAGAGCTTCAGCAAAAGGTAAGAGCAATCAACCAGCGGTCTTTTTAGACTCAGCAGGACGGGCGTTTGCAACCGATGCTCATAGCCTGCCTTCGGCACGTAGCCAAGGTGAGCCGATGACAGGACGCTTTAATTTAACCGCCGGCGCTAATTTTGAACATGTAGTAATGAGTGAAGATGAGCAAGTCTTATTGATGGCGTCAGATGCGGGCTACGGCTTTATTACTGATTTTAAAGATTTAGTGAGTAAAAATAAAAATGGTAAAGCGCTGGTCAGTGTTCCTAAAGGTGGAATATTACTTTCACCAATAAGAGTAAACGATGTAGCAAGTGATTACTGTATGGCTATTTCTAACGAAGGTCGAATGCTCTTATTCCCATTACGCGACTTACCAAAATTAGGTAAAGGTAAGGGTAATAAAATAATTTCTATTCCAGGGGCTAAAGTCCAAGCTCGCGAAGAATTTGTAAAAGTATTGGCTGTTGTACCAGAAGGAAGTAGCGTAACGCTTCATGCTGGTAAACGAAAATTAACACTTAAACCAAGCGATTTAGAGCATTATCATGGTGAGCGGGGCCGTAGAGGTAATAAGTTACCACGCGGCTTGCAACGTGTTGATGAGGCTGTTGTAGAGCTAACTCCTCAAGATGATGAACGAATAGACGTTATTAGCGAAGAGTAGCCAATAACTTTTTTGTATAAATAAAAACGGCCTGCATTTACAGGTCGTTTTTGTTTTAAAATAAAGGACTTAAATCTTTCAGCGTACAGTTGTGCGCTATAGTCTCGTTTGTGTCACAAAATAACGCTATAATACTCATAATTGATTTTTGGAGAAGCCCATTTGTTAGCTGTTATACGTATTTTTATTATGCTGTTGTTTATATTATTGAGTTGTTTTTTTGGCTTACTACTGTCATTAGTAAGGCCATTTCATCCTAATAACGTGCATATTATAGCGGGCTGGTTTGGCTCAATGGCTAAAATGATTGGCGTTAAACTGGTTTTAACTCGTCATAAAAGTGCCACCGACATAGGCCCAGCTGTTTATGTTGCTAATCATCAAAATAGTTATGATTTATTTACTATTCCAGCCATGGTGCCAAAAAACTGCGTAAGTTTAGGTAAAAAAAGTTTAAAATGGATTCCATTCTTTGGTCAGCTGTATTGGTTGTCAGGTAATATTTTAATTGATCGATCAAATCGCTCTAAAGCTGCGGGTACAATTTCAAAAGCCGCTGAAAAGATAAAGAAAAATGGCCTATCTGTTTGGGTCTTTGCGGAAGGTACACGTAGTTATGGACGTGGTTTATTACCTTTTAAAACAGGGGCTTTTCATACAGCAATGAGTGCAGATGTGCCCATAGTACCTGTATGTATGAGTACAACGCATAAAACCATTGAGCTAAATCGTTGGGATAATGGTACAATTTACATAGAAATGTTAGCGCCTATATCACTTGATGAAAGTATTGGTGCGCGAGAGCACGCCAAAAATGTACACAGTATTATGGCTGCTAAAATAACTGAATTAGATGCTCAAGTGAGAGAAAAATAATGGAAAACTGGCGTGAAATAAGTGAAGACATCGTATCATCATTACTTGAAGATGGGTCTGATCCTGAAATACTTTATGAAGTAGAGCATCACTTTGTGTGTGAAGACTTCCCTAAATTAGAGCAAGCAGCGCTTGCTGCCTTTAAATTAGGTTACGATGTTGAAGAACCAGCAGAGCTTGAGCTTGAAGACGGCAGTAAAATTTGGAGCTTTGACATAGTTGTTGAAGCTGAGCTTGATGTTGACGTTATTATGGAAGACGTTGATAAATTAGCGCAATTAGCCGTTGAATGCGAAGTAGAGTACGACGGTTGGGGCACTTATTTTCAAGAGTAACTCCACTATATGAAAAAAGGCGAGCATTGTGAAATGCTCGCCTTTTTTAATTGATCGATATTATAGCCATTTTTTATTCTTAAAATACACACCAATGCTCGCTGTTAATACCACTAAAAATACCACAAATAGCGTAAATGCATAGGGGCTCTCTGTACCCGGTATTCCTCCTACGTTTACACCTAAAAGACCGGTTAAAAAGCCCAGAGGTAAAAATAATGCGGCTACCACCGACATTACATACATCCGCTGGTTTAGTTGCTCAGAGACTTGGTTAGTGATTGTTTGTTGAATGATTTGTGCCCGTTCAATAGAGCTGTCTAGTTCCTCAAGGTAGCGAATTAGTAAGTTTGTAGTCTCATTTAGTTTTGCTTTATCGTCATCTAACAGCCACGGGTAGTGATTATTGACCATTGAACTAAGAGCTTCTTTTTGCGGTTTTAAATAACGTTTCAAGGCAATTGCTTGACGACGTAATTGCGATAGGCCTTGGTTATCAAACTTTTTACTTGGCTCATCTATTTCTTCTTCAAACTCGTCGAGTGTTTCATCTAGTGAGTCGATAACGCTTTGCATGCGAGAGGTTAGTTTTTGTGTAATAGAACATACTAGCTCAGAAATATTACATGGGCCTGTATTAGTGTGAAATGTCGTGAGAATGTCTTGTATTGACAATAAGCGGCGTTTACGTGTGGTGATCACAATATCTTGGTTAATAAAAAGACGAATTGATACCATGTCTTCTGGGCTCTGTGCTGGATTTAAATTAATACCACGTAAAAATAGCATATGGCCGTTAGTTGCAGATGTAATTCGGGGGCGGGTCTCGTCTGCGGTTAACGATTCAAGTTCATAATCGGTTAAAAACTCACAATTTTTGAGCCAGTTAACAACTTCCTTTTGACTGTAATCCATATGTACCCATAACTTTCCTTGTTGTGGTTTCCAGTTATGCAGCTCATCGCTGTTTTCTATAGCGCGAGCGCCACCTTTTTCGTCAAGCACAAGGGCATGGAGTAAGCCATTAATCATATTAATTTCTCATAATAGTGTATTTTTAATACTGTTAACTATAGTGTACCCACTTAAGTAATATAAGTTAGCTATATTTTTAGATAAGTTATCGCTTTTACTTAAAATTATTAGCAGTCAATATATATAAAGTTTTTACTGTTTTTAATTCTTAGATGAGGTGTGTATTGTTAAACTAGTTGCTAATAAAGAACAATCAAATTGTTTTATCGACTAGATAAATTTATTTCGTTGGTGTTTTTTGGCCTGTAGCGTATAAGTCACTTTTTTAATAAGGGCACATTTATGACAGCAAAGATAACAGTTGGTTGGCGTGAGTGGCTAAGTTTACCAGAGCTTGGCATCGATCGAATAAAAGCTAAAATTGATACCGGCGCCCGTACTTCATGTATTCATGCAATTAATATTGAAGAATATGAAGTTAACGGAGAAAAATGGGTTAAATTTACAGCCCAACCATTGCAAGAAGATGAGCAAACGCAAGTTACCTGCAATGTAAAAGTTAAAAAAAAGAAATATGTAACAAGTTCAGGCGGGCAGCGAGAACTACGTTATTTTATAGAGACAACATTGCATACAGGCAACGATAGTTGGCCGATAGAAATTACATTGACGAAGCGTTCAACAATGAAGTTCAGAATGTTATTAGGGCGTACAGCCATGGAAAATCGCATAGTCGTTGATCCGGCTTTATCTCATTTATTATAAAGTATTGAGTTTTTAGATTGGTAATAAAAATCTGAAAAGTTAATGCTATACAACTTAGTTAAGGTTTTAACTATGAAAATTGGTATTTTATCTCGTAACAAAAAATTATATTCAACACGTCGTTTAATTGAAGCGGCAGAAGCGCGCGGGCACGAAGTTAAAGTGATCGATGCATTACGTTGTTATATGAACATAAACTCAGAGCAGCCAGAAATTCACTACCGTGGTGAAAATCTAAAAGATTTTGATGCAATAGTTCCACGTATTGGTGCATCTGTGACATTTTATGGTTGCTCTGTCTTACGTCAGTTTGAAATGATGGGCGTGTACCCTGTAAATGAATCTGTGGCTATTTCCCGTTCACGCGATAAATTACGTTCTCTGCAGCTTTTGTCACGCAAGGGTGTGGGTATGCCAGTGACAGGTTTTGCGAGTAAGCCAGATGATGTAAAAGACTTACTTGAAATGGTGGGGGGTGCACCAGTAGTTATAAAGTTACTTGAGGGCACTCAAGGTATAGGTGTTGTTCTTGCGGAAACGCGTAAAGCGGCAGAAAGTGTTATTGAAGCATTCATGGGTTTGAAAGCCAATATTATGGTGCAAGAATACATTAAAGAAGCGGGTGGTGCAGATATTCGCTGTTTCGTTTTAGGTGACAAAGTTATTGCAGCAATGAAGCGCCAAGCACAAGAAGGTGAGTTCCGTTCAAACCTTCACCGTGGTGGTAGTGCTACATTAGTTCGCATTACTCCAGAAGAACGCAAAACAGCAGTTGCTGCAGCTAAGTCAATGGGCTTAAACGTAGCAGGTGTCGATTTACTTCGTTCGTCGCGTGGTCCACTTGTGATGGAAGTAAACTCATCACCAGGTCTTGAAGGTATTGAAATAGCGACAGGTAAAGATATTGCGGGCATGGTGATTGACTTCATCGAAAAAAATGCTTCAAGTAAAGGAACTGCAACACGTGGCAAAGGTTAAAATTAACCGCCCTTTCACTTTATTAGGTGAAAGCATTGGCGTAGGTGAGCGTAAAACACTTGCCTTGGAGGCAGCTAAACTTTACACCCATTCACCTCTTAATATTCCAATTGAAGTGGTTAACGGTGTGATGGAAGGGCCTGTGCTAATGGTCTGTGCTGCTATTCATGGCGATGAATTAAATGGCGTTGAAGTTGTGCGCCAGTTACTTGCTAAAATAGATCCTAGTCAGCTACGTGGCACGTTAATAGCTGTGCCCATTGTTAATGTGTTTGGTTTTATTCACAAGTCGCGTTACTTACCAGACAGACGCGACATGAACCGTAGTTTTCCTGGTTCTGAGCGAGGCTCGCTTGCTGGGCGAATGGCGTATATGTTTTTTAATAAAGTAGCCGTGCATTGCACGCATATTATTGACTTACATACGGGGGCTATTCACCGAACTAACTTACCGCAAATTCGCGCTAATTTAGCAGATCAAGCAACTGCCGATATGGCTAAGGCCTTTGGCACGCCAGCGGTTATTGATGCCTCATTACGAAATGGTTCATTGCGTAGTGAAGCTGCAAACTTAGGTATACCTGTTATAACTTATGAAGCGGGTGAGGCACTGCGCTTTGACCCTATTGCTATTGCAGCCGGTGTGCAGGGTGTTGATTATGTTATGCGTCATTTAAAAATGATCCGTGGCAAGCGTCCTAAAAAATTACCAGATCCTATTATTGCTGGCTCGACTAGTTGGATACGCGCTGAAGTTGATGGCATTGTACGTGCACAAGTATCGTTAGGTGAGCGTGTAATCAAGGGTCAGGTACTTGCTTATATTAGTAACCCATTAGGTGATTCAGAGCTTGAGCTTTTAGCGCCTAAAGGCGGTATTGTTATTGGTCAGCAAACGATGCCATTGGTAAATGAGGGTGATGCAGTATTTCATCTTGCTTATTTTGCTAGTGATAATAGTTTAGTCGAGCAGCAGTTAGAGAGCTTCATAGACGAAATCAATGATTTAGATGACGAGCTAAAAACAGCTGAGCTAAATAATTAATTTATAAAAAGCCGTTTTAGTGACGACTAAAGCGGCTTTTTTGTATGTGCAGGTTTTAATTTAGGGTTTTTTAGGGCCAATAATGCGTTTTATAACAGGTGTTTTTGTTGGTTTGGGTTGTTTATTTAAAACCAGTACGGGACGAGTTACAAAAAGGTTATTAGGATAAATAACACGGTGCCCGTCAATGTGCTCAAGTACAACGTTCATTAAGCCCATTTCTACAATTCGGCCTTCCACATGATTAGCACCATCAATAATTCGCACCCAATAGCCAACGCGGCAATCATTTTGAATAAACATTAGCAAAAATGCAGTAAGGTTGCTTAATAACGACCATGCAGCAAAAAGCGCCACACCTAACATAGCAAACAATGAAGAGCCAAGGACAAGTAAGCCACGCAGCTCAATACCCCAAAAAACAAGTACTAAACAGAGCATTACAATAGCAAGTATAATTTTTAACAGCAGCTCTGCACGGTATTTACGATGTATATCGACTTTACCCTTAATTGCCTTTTCGAGTAATTTTTTTGTCAGCTTTAATAACACAGGAAAAAGCAATAAGGCTATTAAGGTTACAATGAGCTTATATTGCGTGCCAAATAACTCTAAAATTTCTAACGGTTCCAAAATACGCTCTCAAATCAATTATAAGCATTAATTAAGTGGATAGTTTAACGTTTTAGTATGCAACGAAATAGCTATTTCGTGTCACTATCAACTTAATTATAGGGTGATTTAATTCGTTAAATTGCTAATACTTATCCCTACTAGTATTTTTTAAAACGATTTTTTTACATTGACTAACCATTGTACTGAGTCTGCATCGCCGTCACTGTCAAGGGGAGCTGCTACATCAATGTGGATCATGGTGCCTGCGTTGGCTCTGCTTGGCGCAAGGCGTAGACCCACGCCTACATTTTTTAGCACGTGATTATTTTCGCCATTATTTTTACCGTTAAACCATGCTCGCCCTATATCGAGAAATCCAGCACCACCGACTTTAAATAGCTGAAGCAGATCGTATTCCCAGTAATAACGCTTTTCTAAGCTGAATAAAAAGCTACGATCACCGTGTTGATAATCCATTGGATAACCGCGCAGTCCAGTTTCACCGCCTAAAGTAAGTTGCTGATCAGCAGTGAGGTTTTTTGCATACTGCAAGCGTCCTTTTATATACCAAGACTCATCAATACTGGTATTTAAATAATATTGAATTTGGCTGGTGGCTTTAAAGTTTTCGAGTTGTTTATCTTCTTTATTCCAATAACCTTCAATATCGGTATTAAAACGCCATAGCGTATTATCGCCAGCAAAGTGTGCTTTTTTGAAACTAAAAGAATAGACAGCGCGGCTGTCATCATCGCTCAGTGACTCATCTGAATAACCAAGTAAAGCTTTAACAGTCCAGCCTAAGTTTAAATCTTCAGTACGATAGATACTGTCGAAGTTGCGCACTTTTATAAAGTTATCTTCAAACCAATGACCGCTGATGTAAGGGTAACTTAAGCTTCTGTTTTTTGCTAACGGCGCAAAGGTTGTGTCTATTGCTTTAAATGTATGCTGCTCATCTACGTAGCCTAAACTTATGCGCTGGGTCCAATTATTATTTAGTGTTTTAGAATGACCTATGTATGCGCTATTTAAATCGGTTGTTTGATCAAATTCACTAAACTCTTCCCCTCTTCGATATAGCGACTCTTCGCGCTGCTCAGAGTAACTTAAAATGCCATAACTAAAAGGTGTATCTATCGCATAAAACGGGTAGGTTAGTTCGAGTAAATGACGTTTTCCATCACTATTATCGGCATATTCTAATCGGCCACGGTAGCGGCTAGAAAAAATGTTTGGATCATCATACACAAATAAATAACCATTGCGGTCGCTGTCTGTGGTACGTGAAAACGACAAACGTTTACCCCAACCAAACAGGTTTGATTCTCTAAAGCCTATACTCGATTTATTTTCACCACCACTACGGCTAAAATTTACTTCGGGTAATAAAGTCCATAAATCACGGGTCACTACGTTTACATTAATGTCGCCATCGCAGTTTTCAGTTGCGCTAATTTGAGCGTCATACAAATAGCCTTCTTTTCTAAGAAGACGTTCTGATTCAGCCAGTTTTTTAGCATCGTATTTATCGCCTTCAGTAAATAGCAATAAGTTTGTAATTACCTCAGGCTCTGTTTGTATATGAGCGCGGTTAGCAAAGCGAAACAGTGCGTTATTCTCAGCTTCTAATTCAGTATTAAATACATTGAGTTGCTTAAGCGAAATTGTTGCAATCTTTGCGTCGGGCTTAGCTGCAATAAGGATTGTATTATCGTTTAGCTGACGACGTAAATTGTTATCATCAGAGTGTTTTAATTTTTCAATTGGGCAGCCGCTATCACCATTAGTTTGCGCTAATGCGTTGGGAATAAAAAAGCTTAAAATACTTAAGCTAATATAATAATGTGCTATCCGCTTTTTATTAACCATTTAAACTCTTTATTGTTTCGTAGCAAATGACTACCGTTATATCAGCTTACATCATTGTTATAAAAATGTAAGTTAAAAGTATTGAGTAAAGAAATAAAATATAGTCAATTATTAGGGGAGTGTTTATAAGTGAGTTCTAGGTTGAACTTCGTAGCGACGATGGGATTATTTACTAAAACGTATTTTTAACGGAGTAAGTAGGGTATAAAAAACTTACTCGATTTTTATACCAATATACGTTTATGAAATAATGCCGACGCGGTGACTTAGACAACGAGGGCAAACCATAAGCAGCTTCTTAACTTAAGTAAAAAGTAAGGGCAGCAAGTAAGTGTTCGGCATCGAAACCTTCGCCATTGATCCACGTGCTCTCGCTGTAATGTTCAAAATTTAAATTAAAAGTTTGCAGCTGATAAGTAAACCTAATTTGGTGACGATCCGCTCCAGCAGAGTATTCATTAATTGTTATTTCATCAGAATGTAAAAACAAAGAACCCCATATTTCAAAGTCCTCATCATGAGGGGCCTCTTGTGGGTGTATGGTAATGCACTTATGAATGTGGTTGTATTCTATTTTGGTCATAACACTCTTATTGGGTAGCTAAATAATGTCGAATTGCAGTTAAAAAGGCACCGCCGTATTTATTTAATTTGGTAAATCCAACCCCCGACACCTTCAAAAATTCGCTATCGTTTGTAGGCATAAGCTGCGCCATTTCGGCTAATGTTTTATCGTTAAATACAACATAAGGTGGAACATCATCGGCATCAGCAAGCTCTTTACGCAACGCTCTTAAACGGGCGAATAGTTTTTTATCGTAGTTAAACTGTGCGAGTTTATCTTGGTAAACGTGCTTAGCTTGCAGGCGAGGCTCAGCAAGTTGCAGTGCATATTCGCTTTTTAAAATAGCGCGAGCTGCTTCGGTTAAACGAAGTGATGCACCTTGCGTTATATCTTGGCTAAGTAAGCCTTGATGAATTAGCTGACGTAAAATACTGAGCCAAAACTCACTGCTTTTATCCCTACCTATGCCATAGGTACTTAGCTCGTGATGGTTGTTATCGCGTATACGGCTAGTATTTGCGCCGCGCAGTAGTTCAACAATGTAACCAAGACCAAAGCGTTGATCGGCTCTATATACACAGGATAGGGCTTGTTGGGCTACCAACGTACCATCAAAACTTTTTGGCGGATTTAAGCAAATATCACAGTTACCGCAAGGTTCGCGTTGGTATTCACTAAAGTAATTAAGCAAAATCTGGCGACGACATGTTTGTGCTTCAGCAAAACTTGCCATTGCATTAAAGCGCTGCTCTTCTACGCGACGACGTTGTTCGTCGTCTATATCTTCAAAAAAACGTCTAACACGGCCAATGTCGGCCGGATCAAAGTACATAATAGCCTCAGCAGCAAGGCCATCTCGCCCAGCACGTCCGGTCTCTTGATAATACGACTCTATACTTTTTGGAATATCGTAATGCAACACAAAGCGTACGTTAGGTTTATTTATACCCATACCAAAGGCAACGGTTGCCACCACGATCTGAATATCGTCGCGGGCAAAACCAGTTTGTACAAATTGGCGTTGCTCGTTACTCATACCTGCGTGATAGGCGGCGGCGTTTAGCCCTGCATCGGCCAGCTTTTCAGCAATATCGTCTACACGTTTTCGGCTAGTGCAATAAATAATCCCGCTTTGGCTTTTTTGTTCTTTTAAGTAGCGCAGCAGTTGCGCCATAGGTTTAAATTTTTCTTCTATGGTGTAACGAATATTAGGGCGATCAAAGCTGCCAGTGTGGATATACGGCTGTTGTAATTTTAATTGTGCAACAATATCAAAACGGGTGGCTTTATCTGCTGTGGCAGTGAGCGCCATCATGGGAACATGTGCAAAACGCTGTTTTAGTTCGTTTAAACGAAAGTAGTGTGGTCTAAAATCGTGGCCCCAATGTGACACACAATGAGCTTCATCTATGGCAAACAAACTTACATTTAAATGTGATAGGCGCTCTAAAAAATCGCGCTGTAATACTTTTTCAGGTGCCACGTATAAGAGTTTAATTAACCCCTGATGAAGTTGTTGATACACCAACTGCTGCTCTTCACGTGCTAAGCTGTTATTAACGTACGCAGCTTTTACACCAAGTGCTTGTAGTTGAGTGACCTGATCTTGCATTAGTGATATGAGCGGAGATATAACAATGGTTACGCCTTCAAGTACTAAAGCCGGAATTTGATAACATACCGATTTACCACCGCCAGTAGGCAGTAATACAAGCGAATCTTGCCCATTTAGAGCCGCATCAATAACTGCTTTTTGACCGTCACGAAATTCGCTGTAGCCAAACACTTGTTTGAGGACAGTTTCAGGTTTGCGCACTAGTGTGCTTGAAGATAGTGTTGATGTATTCATTGGCGGGTATTTTAGTGGTTTTTTTGTGATATGTCTTTAGCTGAATTGCTTAACCTTACCCCTATTGTAAGTAAATTTAACTCTGCTAGTGTTGAAATAGCTTTTTAATATCAGGCTTATTTAAAATGACTTAACGAGAGCCTCGAAGTTTTGCCTAAGTTATGCTTTACTCATCGTACCAGTTTAAACATAGAGAATAATAATGAATAAAGAAATGTTAATTGAACAAGTGGGCGCATTGTTTGTAAATGGTATGCCATTTAATCAGTTTTTAAATATTTCGATTGAATCATTAAGCCCAGAGCAGGCCAAGATTACATTTCCTTGGCAGGATGTATTAATCGGCAACCCAGCCCAAAAAATATTACACGGTGGTGTTATCTCTGCTGTGCTTGATAACGTTGGAGGCATGCTCGCTGCGGCCAGTGTAATTGATAAGCTCACTGATTTTGATATACAAAGCGTGCAACAAAAATTAGCAACGCTTGGCACCATCGATATGCGTACCGATTATTTACGTCCAGGTAAGGGGGAGGTATTTACTGCGAGCGCCACACTTATTCGTTCAGGTAACAAGGTGTGTGTATGTCGTATGGAGTTACATAATGAACAAGCGATTCAAATTGCTTTTGGTACAGGCACGTATTTAGTTGGATAAAACAGCAATGGCAAGTAGACTAGCGACCTTTTAAATCACTAAGTGTTTATTATGTCGATTGATACTGAACAGCGTAAAGGTGCTATTTTTGCTTGTCTTGCTTTTTTTATGTGGGGTCTTGCGCCAATATATTTTAAGTTGCTTCAGCATGTTTCTGCGTTTGAGATTTTAATGCATCGAGTTGTTTGGTCGGTTGTATTTTTAGTATTAGTAGTGAGCGTTTTAAGATATTGGGATAAGGTTAAGCGCATTGTTGTGCAACCTAAGCTTTTGCTTATGCTTGTTATTACTTCTGCATTACTTGGATTTAACTGGGGGCTATTTATATGGGCTATAAATAATAACCACATGCTTGATGCAAGTTTGGGCTATTACATTAATCCTCTTTTAAATGTACTGCTGGGTATGCTTTTTTTAGGTGAGCGCCTGCGTAAATTTCAAGGTGTTGCCGTAGCACTTGCGTTTACGGGGGTATTACTACAATTAATTAGTTTTGGCTCGTTTCCGGTGGTGGCTTTTTCATTGGCCATATCGTTTGCACTTTATGGTTTGTTACGTAAAAAACTACCGGTTGAAGCCCTACCTGGCATATTGCTAGAAGCAATTATTTTGCTACCAGTCGCCCTCATTTATTGGTGGTTAATGGCACCTTCTGCTACATCAAGCCTGCCAGCTAACGATTGGCATACTAATGTACTACTGATTAGTGCAGGTATAGTAACAACACTGCCGCTACTTTGTTTTACAGGCGCAGCTAAGCGTTTGCAATACACTACATTAGGCTTTTTTCAGTATATTGGGCCAAGCCTCATGTTTATATTGGCAGTGGTGTTTTACGGTGAAGTGTTTGACGCTGAAAGATTAGTTACATTTGCATGTATTTGGAGTGCACTCGCTATTTTTAGTTGGGATTCATATCATCAGTCGCGCAAACGAAAAAAAGCGGCCATTACAGCCGCAGAAGTATAGTTAACTAATAGAGCTGTTAGCTAACTACTTTATTACGACCAGATTCTTTAGCGTCGTATAGCTTTAAGTCGGCCTGTTTTAATAATTCATCAATTTGATAAACAGGTCCAATTGAAAAGCCAATAGAAATAGTAAATTTAATTTTAGCTTTGCTAAACTCTTGGCTGTTTGTTTCGATAAAATACCTAAAGCCTTCTAATCTTTTAAGTGCTTCTTGCTTATCGGTATCGGCAAAATAAACAGCAAACTCTTCGCCACCCAAGCGTGCCACTAAATACTTTTTAAAGTATTTGCTAAAACAAATAGATAAACCTTTTAACACTTCGTCGCCAATATCATGGCCATAGGTATCGTTGATTGCTTTAAAGTGATCAATATCCAGCATCGCTAATGCGCCATTGCCTTCATCAAGTTCAATTTTTTTAAGGGACTTTCTTGCCTCTTCAAAAAAGTAACGACGGTTAGGTAATTTAGTAAGGTAGTCAGTATTAGCTTGCTTTTTTATGGTTGCTATAAGCGTTAACATATCGACGTTTTGGCTAAGCCTGCAATAAAACTCTTCACTATTGAAAGGTTTATGTAAGTAATCATTTGCGCCATTTTTTAAAAACAGCGTCGATAAATCAGATGAATCAGCGCCTGATATACCAATTATTGCTTTCTCATCATTGTTATATAAGCGGCGTATTTCGGTACATAACTCATCACCATTCATATTTGGCATTTCATTATCAGTAATAATAACAGAGATATCAGGGGCTGCCTCAAGCATGGCAAGTGCTTCTTTTCCGTCTTCAGCTTGTAATGTTTGGTATTTATGACGTGTCAGTAGGCTACAAATATAATGTCGTGTAGGTGCAGAGTCATCAACAACGAGCACTTTTATGTCTTCGTTTCGAGGAAGTCTTAATAATTGTTTTTCGAGATACTGATAAGCTTGTTTATTCTCTTTAATGATGTAATCAATTATTGGGTATTTTTCTACTGTTTCACGGGTTTTTTTGTCGATATTACCCGTCATAACAATTGTTGGAATTTCGGCCTGTACAGTACAGGGTACTGCTTCACCTGACGGGGCGTCGGGTAAAATATAATCGACAACAGCGCAAAAGTAGTTATTCTTACTTATAAGTTCTTTTGTTTGTGCCAATGATTCTGCTATATCAACCTCATATCCAGCCTTAAGCGCGATGTGCTTTTGCACTCGCGCGATTGTTGGCGTATCTTCAACTATCAGTATTTTTCGCGTCACGTAACAACCTTGTTTATATTTTGCAAAATTATTTGCTTATATAAGTTGTAACTGTTAAAACGCAAAAAAGCAAATAACTTAGGTACTTACAGGCTATCAGATTCAGAGTAATAGTCTTGGCTAATAGGCACTGGGGTTGATATTTTTGAACGACCAAATAAGGTATGAAACTTCGTTTTACAAGTCGTTAGCTTTAAGTATTTAACCCAAGTACGCTCGATTGGATTAGTTGGTTCTTGTGAACCAGTTACCACGGCTAAAAACTGTTTTTGGTGTTCATTTTGTGGCTCAATTGTCTTGCTGTATAAGCCTTTTAAAACAACGCCGTGTTGCTCTAAGATACTGGCTTCTAATAAGGTGAAGTTTCCGCTGCGGCTAAAGCCTCGTGGAAAATTCTGATCATCATAAAATTGACGTTGGCTAACAAATGCTTGGCGTAGTAATGAAATGTTATTGCTCATAGCTTTATCCTCATACCCTATTAATTAGCTGGAGTATGATGCAAGTTTGGCAATTTATTAAACAAATTATTTTTATCGTGAGGATAAAAAATTGGATATCGATTTATTAAAAACATTTGTTGAAGTCGTGCGTACACGCCACTTCGGTAAAGCGGCCGAAAATCTTTACATTACGCAGTCTGCAGTAAGTTTTAGAATTCGTCAATTAGAGCAAGGGCTTGGTGTTAATTTATTTATACGCCAGCGTAATAATATTCAACTCACAGCACCGGGTGAGCGTTTATTGCCGCATGCGCAAATGATTATTACGGGTATGCAACGTGCTAAAGTTGATGTTGCACTTGCTGATAACATGCACAAACAAATTAGCTTAGCTGGAACGCCTAATATTTGGGATGCATTCTTACAATTCGGTATTACTAACATTGTATCGGCCATGCCTGGCGTGTCGTTGGTCGCTGAAGTTAAAGCACAACAAGAAAGTACTCGTTTATTGCTAGAACGTACGCTCGATTTAGCTATTTTATTTGATCCCCCTAAAGTAGATGAACTAGTTGTTGAGCGTATTTGTGAACTGCCAATCATCCCCGTGAGCGGGTACGATACTGCAACTAACGAGAACTTCTTTGATAACCAATATGTGTATGTTGATTGGGGGACTACTTTTTCACTTTGGCATGCTCGTCAATTCACTGGTAAAACACCGCCTTACTTTAGAACTAGCACCGGGCGTATTGCACTTGACCTAATACTACAATGTGGCGGTAGTGCATTTATACCTAAAGTATTAGTAGAAGGGCATTTAGAAACTGGTGAGTTATTTCATGTAAAAGATGTAGAAAATACGTCAAGGGATGTATTTATTGCCTATCATAGAGATAACGAACAGAAAGAGTTAATAGAAACCTTAGTTAGCTTGTTAACGCAAATGACGCCAAGCCTGTTGTTAAAATAGGTAAGTAGGTGCGGTCGTTTATTTGATTTTCATGTTGTTTTGGTTTCATATTTAATGCATTTTTATTAATTAAAAAAGACATTAATATTTCTATTGTAATATTAGTGTCATTTAGCGGTGACAAAATGCAGCTGTTTTAAAAAATTAGTCTTTTGTGATTATCCAAGGAAATAACATGAAATTTGTAAAATCGAGCTTATGCTTAGCACTATTAAGTGGTTTATCTTTTAATGCAATCGCGGATGTCGACGTGTACGGTAAAGCGAACGTAACGGTACAGTCATCTGATGATGGTGAAGGGTCTTTTACTGAGATTAAAAGTAATGCATCTCGTTTTGGCTTAAAGGGTTCTGAAAAAATAAATGACGGCTTAGAAGCTGTTTATAAGTTTGAATTTCAAGTTGATGTGTCTGATGCTGATTCAAAAGGCGATAATGACGATAACATTTCTGCGCGTAACCAATACGTTGGCTTAAAAGGTGCGTTCGGTCAAGTTGTAATTGGACGTAATGATACTGCACTTAAACAATCTCAAGGTAAGTTAGATTTATTTAATGACCTTGAAGGCGATATTAAAAATGTATTTAAAGGTGAAAATCGTTTAGGTGATTCAGTTAGCTATTCATCAAACTCATACGAAGGTTTTAAAGTACTTGCTACTTTTATTGCCGAAGATGACGTGGATGCAGATAATGGTTATTCAATGGCTGTTACTTACGGTGATGTTGCACTTAAAAAGAGTGCAGTATATGCATCTATTGCGGCTGATAGTGAAGTAAATGGCTACGATGTAGTACGTGCGTCAATTCAAGGTAAAATTGAAGGCTTTAAATTGGGCGCAATGTACCAAACACAAGAAAAAGTAGACGGTAGCGCAGAAGCTGATGGTTACTTAGTAAATGCGGCTTACAGCATGGGTAGCAATACTTTTAAAGTGCAATATCAAGCTATGGATTTTGACGACAGTAATGATAAGTCAGCAATCTCAGTGGGCATTGATCACAAATTAAATAAAAACATTAAAGTATTTGGTTTTTACTCAAGCTTCGATATGGACAACAATGTTGACCAAGATTACGTAGGCTTAGGTATGGAATACAAGTTTTAACTATTCGCTAAATTAGTTAAAACACTCCCTTTTTAACCGCACTCTTTTAAGTGCGGTTTTTTTTGCTTTAAATTATTTAATTAGCCGCCCATAATAGACATTCATTTGGAATGAGGTGCGAATCCTCGACTGTTCCCGCAACTGTAATTAGCGCAAAGCTTTAAGTCAGATACAAATGGTAAAATACCAATTTTATTAAAAACATGATCTTTCTAGCAAATTAAATAACTTACTCACAGCGTTAAAAATTATTCATATAGAGCAAGTATATGTCATAATTTTTGCCTTGTTATTGTGCTATTTCTTTGTCGCTATAATAAATCACTCATTTAATGCAATTGGTACGAATTCTTTTAACGAGCGGGTTTACTCATTTTTTCTTGTAGTGCATTAGTATTTTTATCGCATTTTAGTGAGTTTAACCCCGTCTAGGACTGACTATTGCACACTCAAACGCCATTAAATACACCATTACTAAACGTTAAAAACGTATCGTGGGATATTGGCAATAAAACGATTCTCAAAAAAATAAACCTTAAAATAACCACAGGTAAATTTGTTGGTTTAATTGGCCCCAACGGCGCAGGTAAATCGAGCTTATTGCGTTGTTTATATCGTTTTAATAAACCAACTGAAGGTGTTATAGAATTTAACAACACCGATATTTGGCAGCTAAAAAGTGATGAGTACGCAAAAAAAGTAGCGGTTGTTTTACAAGAAACCCCGTCGCAATTTAACTTAAGCGTATTTGACGTTATTGCGCTTGGGCTAACGCCTCATAAATCGCTATTTAGCTCAATAACTAACATTGATAAACAAAAAATCACCCAAGCTATTAACACCGTAGGGTTGGTAGATCATAGCGATCAAAGCTTTGAATCACTTTCAGGTGGTGAAAAGCAAAGGGCGCTTATTGCCCGCGCCATAGTCCAGCAACCTCAACTGTTAATAATGGACGAGCCTACCAGCCATTTAGATGTTAAATATCAAATACAGGTAATGGAGCTGGCTAAATCGTTGGGTGTTACGGTATTTGCATCGTTTCACGATTTAAACTTAGCTTCTGCAATGTGCGATGAACTGGTCGTTATTAAAAACGGTGAAATTACGCATTCAGGCGCGCCAATTGAGGTACTAACCGAAAACATGCTAGGCGACGTTTTTGGTGTCTGCGCTCAAGTAAATAACCACCCACAGCTATCGCAATCTGAAAATAGCATCCCTCATATCACTTATTTTTATGGTTATGAATAATATGAGCGCTGTTAATACTCGCCACTCATTTGCGCTATTTATAAGTGCTGCAGCTGCTTTATTTAGCTTATTTGCAGCACTTAGTTTTGGCGCAGCAGAGACCTCATTGCAAGATGTACTTAATAGTTTTTTGCTCTCAAATGATGCCTCTTTTAATACGCGTATTATTTACGAGCTAAGAATGCCACGTACATTACTCGCCTTTTTAGCCGGCTCTGGTTTAGCCATTGCAGGGCTTATTTTACAAACGGTAACGCGCAATCCGTTAGCCGATCCTTACTTATTTGGGATATCGTCGGGTGCCTCTTTTGGCGTGGTGTTACTTATGGCATTAGCAGGCATTAGCGCAGGCTTTATGCTATCGGCAGCAGCACTGCTGGGCAGCTTACTCGCTATGAGTTTATTAATACTTATTGCAGGTAGGCAGCAAAGTGCACAGGTAGAATCAATGTTATTAGCAGGCGTTGCTCTGTCATTTTTATTTAGTGCGTTTACCAGCTTGTTGCTGTATTGGAGCGATCCTCAGGCGGTAGCCGCTATTTTATTTTGGACACTGGGCAGCTTTGCTCGTGCGCAGTGGGCTACGCTTTGGTTGCCTTTATTGGTAATCACATTGTGTACATTTGTAATGCTGAGCTTTAGAAGGCAACTCAATGCTATGTTACTGGGCGATGAAAGCGCAATTACACTGGGTGTTAGAGTGCAGCGCTTTAGAATACTTATGCTGGTTTTAAGTTCGCTAATTACCGCTGTGCTGGTGGCTATGTGTGGTGGTATTGGGTTTGTAGGATTAATGGTGCCACATATTGTGCGCTTTTTTATCTCCCAAGGTACCATCGCTGGCTTACTGATAACCAGCTTGGTGGGTGGTACATTTATGGTGTGGGTTGATGTACTTTCGCGTTCATTACTAAAAAACCAAGAGTTACCCGTCGGTGTTATTACTGCTGCTATTGGTAGCGTGTTCTTTTTAAGTTTGTTATTTTTTAGAAAATCAAAGGTGTAATTCCATGAAAACCTTAATGGTGCAAGGCACTACATCAGACGCAGGTAAAAGTACCTTAGTTGCAGCGCTTTGTAGAGTGTTTACCAAGCGAGGGATAAATGTTGCGCCTTTTAAACCTCAAAATATGGCACTCAATAGCGCCGTAACTAAAGATGGCGGCGAAATTGGCCGCGCCCAAGCACTACAAGCAATAGCTGCAAAGGTGGAGCCCGAAATAGACTTTAATCCTATTCTGCTTAAACCTAATAGCGATACGGGCGCACAAGTGATTATTCACGGAAAAGCGATTAGTAATATGGAAGCGGGCAAATATCACGACTATAAAAAAGTGGCGATGGATGCGGTAATTACTTCTCATAAACGCTTAGCTAAACGTTTTGATTTACTACTTGTTGAAGGAGCGGGGAGTCCTGCTGAAATAAACCTGCGTGAAAACGATATTGCTAATATGGGGTACGCCGAAGAGGTAGATTGCCCTGTAATTATCATTGCCGATATCGATAAAGGTGGTGTGTTTGCCCACTTGGTGGGCACGCTTGCGTTGTTAAGTGAATCAGAACAAGCGCGCGTAAAAGGCTTTGTTATAAACCGCTTTAGAGGCGATATAGGTTTACTGCAAGGCGGGCTTGATTGGCTTGAAGGCTATACAAACAAACCCGTGCTTGGCGTATTACCTTATTTGCACGATCTTGCGCTTGATGCTGAAGACGCCGTCGCAACTGATAATAACGTAACTAACGCCACAATTAATATTGCAGTGTTGCTAGTTCCACACATTAGTAACCACACCGATTTTGATGCACTGCGTTTGCACCCAAACATTAATATAAATTATGTACGCCACACGCAAACGATCCCAGAAGTTGATCTGATCATTCTCCCTGGTAGTAAAAACGTTCTGGGCGATTTAAATTTTTTGAAAAGTGAAGGCTGGGATTTACAAATTAAGCGTCACTTACGCTATGGTGGCAAAGTACTTGGCATTTGTGGTGGCATGCAAATGCTGGGCAATACAATCAATGATCCTGATGGTATTGAATCGTCATTAAAACAAGTAAATGGGCTTGCCCTGTGCGATTTTGAAACCACGCTGACAACGCAAAAAGTATTAACTAAAATAACCGCTACACTGCTTTTAAATAACCAATCAACACTCTGTAGTGGTTACGAAATACATGCAGGGATTAGCCAAGGTGCAGCGCTTAATAAGCCATTTTTAACCTTTGATGAAAGCCACCCTCATGGTTTTACGTTTGATGGCTTTATTAGCGACGATAACGCCATTGCAGGCACCTATTTACATGGCTTGTTTGATGAAGCCGATGCTACATCGCAAATTTTAAAATGGGTAAAACCAAGCGCCATAATTAATCCAATTAGTATTGCCACTCATCGTGAGCAGCAGTTAGAGCGCTTAGCAACTATGTGCGAAACGCATTTAAACATACAGCAAATTATCTCTATTTATGAAGGGCACAATAATGACTGAACAAAACAACGATAAGCACCAGCAGCGCCAACAAAAAGTAAAAGAGCAAGTGGATGCGCGCGTTGCTGCCGCGCAAGATGTAAAAGGTATTTTTCAGGTAATTACGGGCAATGGTAAAGGTAAATCGACCTCGGGCTTTGGCGTGGTAGCACGCTGTGTTGGGCATGGTAAAAAAGCCGCTGTGTGCCAATATATTAAAGGTACATGGGAGTGTGGCGAGCGTAATTTATTACAAGGTGCAGGCGTTGAGTTTGCTGTAATGAACACCGGTTTTACCTGGGATACGCAAAATAAAGAAGCCGATACCGCAGCTGCCCAAGCAACATGGCAAGAGTCAAAACGTATGCTTGCTGATAGTAGTATTGATTTAGTATTGCTTGATGAGCTTACGTACATGGTGACTTACGGCTATGTAGATTTAGATGAAGTAGTAATGGCGCTGAATAACCGCCCGCCCATGCAGTCGGTTATTATTACAGGGCGTGCAGCGCATCGTACTTTAACAGACCTTGCCGACACAGTAAGCGAAGTGCGTAATGTAAAACACGCATTCGACTCAGGTATAAAAGCGCTTGAAGGGTTTGATTACTAATGTTTAGAGCGTTTTTTATTGGGCTACTGTTTTTTAGCGTATCGAGTAATACATTTGCAGAGCAGGTAGAGGATTCTAAAAAGCTGCGAATAATTGCCCTTGCACCGCACATAGTCGAAAACCTATTTGCCATCGGGGCGGGCGATAATATTGTGGGCACGGTTGATTACGCCGACTATCCTGCTGAGGCCCAAAGTATTGAGCGCATAGGGGGTTATTACGGTATCTCCCTTGAAAAAGTATTGGCGCTTAAACCTGATTTAGTTATTGCGTGGAAAAGTGGAAATCAAAGCGAAGATTTAGCCCAAATAGAGCGTTTAGGTATAAAAGTATATTTGAGTAACCCGACCACAATCGACGCTGTAGCCGACGAGTTACTTACTTTTGGTGAATTTACAGGGAATATTGAGCAAAGCCAGCAAGCAGCAAATGCATTTACGCAAAAACTAAACGGTATAGTTAAAAGCCAGCAAGGTAAAAAAAATATAACTGGGTTTTATCAGTTATGGCCAGAACCTATGATGTCAGTAGGCAAAAATACATGGATCAGCCAGCTAATAGAAACATGCCATGTAAGTAATGTATTTGCGCAGAGTACGACGGATTATCCGCAAATTAGTATCGAAAATGTTATCGTTACTAAGCCACAAGTCATTATTATCCCTGATGAAAAATCAAAAATGCCACAACCGGTTGTTAATTGGCAAAAATGGCCAGAAGTGCCAGCCGTTAAAAATGGTCAATTTATTAGCGTAAATGCCGACTTATTACATCGTTTTTCGCCGCGTATGCTAGATGGGCTCGCTGATATGTGTGATAAAATAGACGTATCACGTAAACAGATTAAGAGTACACAATGAGCGATTGGGCTACATTTTTAGAAAGTGAATTACAGCAACCTTACATGCAGCAAACGTTAGAGTATGTGGCTAATCGCCGCAATGAAGGTGTTGCTGTTTATCCGCCTGAACCTCAAGTTTTTAGTGCTTTTGATGCCACAGCGCTTAATGACATCCGCGTTGTCATTTTAGGGCAAGACCCATACCACGGTGCAGGGCAAGCGCATGGTTTGTGTTTTTCGGTATTGCCTGATGTAAAAAAACTGCCGCCGTCGCTTAAAAATATGTACAAAGAGTTGGCTACCGATATCAGCGGGTTTACCACGCCAGATCATGGTTATTTACAAAGCTGGGCAGAGCAGGGGGTATTTTTACTCAATACCGTACTGACCGTTGAGCAAGGGCAAGCGCATTCTCATAAGCATTTAGGGTGGGAGCAATTTACCGATAATGTAATAGCGCATATTAATAAGTACTGCGAAGGTGTGGTATTTATTTTATGGGGTGCACATGCACAAAAAAAAGGTAAGGGTATAGACAGCGCTCGTCATCATGTTTTAAAAGGGCCGCACCCATCGCCACTTTCGGCGCATAGAGGTTTTTTTGGTTGTAAGCATTTTTCACAAACAAATGAGTTACTACAATCTCAAAGTGAAAAGCCAATTAACTGGCAAATCTAGTTTCTTTCAAAGAGCTCAAATAGTTTAAAAACATTAAAAAAGGCTTCCATATGCTGGAAGCCTTTTTGTTTAGTTGGTGTGTATTGAATTAAAAATCGAGCTCTTCAATTGCAATACTGTCTGTAAAATAGTCTAGTTCTTGTAGTTCTTTACGAAGGCGTTGCTTATCTTTTATTGCTTCTATTTCACGCCATTTTCTTTTTTTATTTTTCTGAGAGGTTTTCCGTGTTGTATCAGGACCTTCTAGTATCTCTAATATATCGTTTAGGCTATCCATGAACTTCTCCTATTGATTTTGTGACCTCAAGAATACCTATACCACAGGCCTAACTAAAATAGAATAAAAAAGTGACAATAATGTTACATAAGTGTGATGTATTGATGAAGGTTTTACTAGGTCAATAGGAGGATAGAAGTTATTTCAGGCACAAAAAAACGCCGCAAATGCGACGTTTTTTAAAGTACGCTTGTATTGCAAATTACATTGCTTTAAAACGCGCTTCTAGTTGCTCTTGTGCATCAGCAAAAGAGCGAATACCTTCAGCTAGCTTTTCAGTTGCCATAGCATCTTGGTTATGTAACCAACGGAACTGTGCTTCTGTAAGCGGCTCTGGTTTTGGCTCTTGTGGAACATCGCTTTCTAGCAAGTATTCCTGTGCGCCTTCAAGGTTGCCTAAATCTTCTAAAAGGTTAGGGCTAATAGTTAGTTTGTCGCAACCAGTAAGAGCAATAATTTCGCCCGTGTTACGGAAACTAGCACCCATCACGACTGTTTTGTAGTCATGACGTTTGTAAAATTCAAAAATGCTGCGTACAGACTGAACACCGGGATCTTGTAGCGGATCAGTCGGTTTTTCCATACCGTTAGCAACATGCCAATCTAAAATACGGCCAACAAATGGCGAAATTAGAAATACGTTTGCATCGGCACATGCGCGAGCTTGGGCATCGCTAAATAATAAAGTAAGGTTACATTTAGTGCCTTCTTTTTCTAGCTGCTCAGCGGCTTTAATACCTTCCCACGTAGACGCTACTTTAATTAAAATCTTGTCTTTGATTACACCTTCTTTTTCGTAAAGACTCAGTAGGGTATGTGCTTTATCAATCGTAGCTTGGGTATTAAACGAAAGGCGTGCATCTACTTCTGTAGAAATATAACCAGGTACAATAGCGCTAATTTCTTTACCTAGTAATACGGCAAAGTAATCACATGCTAGTTCAAGTTGTTTAGCTGGCTCTTGCTCGGTTTCTTTTGCATAGCTCCAAGCTTTATCTAGGTAAGGCTTATAAGCTTCAATCTCGCTCGCTTTTAATAAAAGCGACGGGTTTGTGGTTGCATCTTCTGGTTGATGCTTTTTGATCGCTTCAATATCGCCAGTGTCGGCTACGATAGATGAATGTTGTTTTAGCCTTTGTAGAGCTGAAGTCATTTGCTTTCCTCATTCCAAGCAAGTTAAAAGAAAAATCTACACCTTAATATACCTAATCCATACTGCAACAGTGTGACAATGCTTGATAGGTCTTATGTCCTTATCAATAGAAAAACGGCAATGTATGGGTTATTAAGGGAGGATTTATTTAAACAAAACGTGCTTTTCGTTTCATTTAATGTTGAAATTGACATTAAATAAATTACAAGTCAATAGCTAACTATGATCACTGTTATTTCACCTGCAAAAAATCTTGATTACGAAACGCCACCCGCAACAGACAAGTTCACTCAACCTGAATTACTAGAGCACAGCGAAGCGCTCATGAAAGTATGCCGTGAATTAACACCAGCGCAAATTGGCAGTTTAATGAAAATTAGCGATAAGCTCTCTGGGCTTAATGCAGCACGCTTTAGCGAGTGGGCGCAGCCGTTTACACAAAGTAATGCTAAGCAAGCTGTGCTTGCCTTTAATGGCGATGTATACGGCGGTTTAGATGCAAGCACGCTTAAAGCTAGCGAGCTTGATTACGCACAAAGCCACTTACGTATATTGTCGGGTTTATACGGTTTATTAAAACCACTGGATTTAATGCAAGCTTACCGATTAGAAATGGGCACTAAGCTTGAAAATTCACGCGGTAAAAACCTATACGAATTTTGGGGTAGTGTAATAGCTAATATGTTAAACGAGGTATTAAAGGCGCAAGACGCACAATACTTAGTTAACCTTGCTTCAAACGAATATTTTAAAGCGGTTGATAAAAAAGCGCTTAATGCACAAATTATCACTCCGCACTTTAAAGACTGTAAAAATGGCCAATATAAAGTAATTAGTTTTTACGCTAAAAAAGCACGCGGCATGATGGCGCGCTACATTATCGAAAACAAAGTAACACAATTAAGCCAACTTAAAGAGTTTACTGTAGCGGGTTATTACTTTAGCCCCGAGGCAACAGTTAAAGAGTTAGAGCCGGTATTTATGCGTGACGAGCAAAATTAAAAGCTTCTTTAACTAAATCGCTTTAGCCATGCCATGCATGGCTTTTTTATGCTGGCGCTAAACTTGCTTACCTAAATGGTATTAATGAGAACACTAATTAAATAGGTGCAAATAAAATGATCAGTATACCGTCAATTGGCGATGCCGAAAAACTAATAGAGGAAAAGCTCGGAGGGTGGTTTGATGTTGTTATAAGTCACATTCCAAACTTTGTTGTGGCTGTTGTCATTGCTATTGTATTTTCAATGTTGGCGCGCTTGGCAGGCCGCTTAATGAAAAACGTATTGCGCCGATCTCTTGACTCAACACAAATTGCCGATTTAATGGCGTCAATATTCAAAGTTATTGTACTGTGTGTAGGCTTATTTATAGCGCTTGATTTTGTCGGCTTAAAAGGCACTGTCACCTCGTTATTAGCGGGCGCGGGTATTGTTGGTTTAGCCATTGGTTTTGCATTTCAAGATATGACCGAAAACTTAATCGCCGGTATAGCAATGGGTGTGCGCAAGCCATTCAAAACGGGTGATGTGATAGAAACAGACGACGTGTTTGGTTCAGTGCATTCAATAAACCTGCGTAACACACTCATAGAGAGCTTTCACGGACAGCTCATACTTGTGCCTAATAAAGTGCTATTTAGAAATGTGCTAAAAAATTACAGTACCTTAGGAGTAAGACGTATAGAAGTGCCCGTTGGTATTTCGTATGGCGACGATATAGAAAAAGCATCCCAAGTTATTACCGATAAAATTAATGAATTTAATTTTGTTATTCGCAAAGACGAAACCGCCGTATATGCTGAGGGTTTTGGCGATAGCAGCATTAACTTATTGGTATGGTTTTGGATTAAATATCCTGGCGAGCCTGATTTTATGACGGTACGCCACAAGGGCATAGTTGCTGTTAAGCAAGCACTAGATGAAGCCGACATAAGTATCCCATTTCCAATTCGTACGCTCGACTTTGGTATTAAAGGCGGCGAAAAGCTCGATGCCATGATCAGCGACAAAATTAATCAGCAATCATCAAATAAAGATAGTGTTGACGGTGCTGACTCTAGGGTCTGTTGATCTTTCAAGGTTAAATTTGCAGCAGTCTGTTTGGTATTTAGGCAAGGCAGAGCCTATGTAGTGTGGTTATTCCCCATAAATAGGCGATAACGCAGCATAAATGCCAAACAGGCGCTGCCCAAAGGGTTCTTCCTAGGGGCAATTTACTCTTTGTTGCTCGGTTTTTACTTAGCCCACTAGGTTACAAACCTCGCGCCGCGATTAAATCGCCCCTAGATTGAACAAATTTTAATCCTGAAAGGTCAACAGACCCTAATACAGGCATTGATCAGACCCCTAGGCAACTTTT
>NZ_PNDU01000080.1:0-29965 GCF_005886635.1 Pseudoalteromonas sp. S558
GATAATAAATCTATCTCGAGCAGCTATTTTCAGCGCTAACTGCGTTGAATTTACTTGCAATAGGCCAGCTATTGACACGTAAATTCGCCTTGTTTTCACTAAAAACCTCTGGCTAGAGAAAATAAATGTAAATATCACCATGATTCAATACGTTAGTAAATCTCTTAACCAGAATTCAGGTTAAATAGTTTTTCATTGGTCCAGCTTTTTTAAGTTGGGTTTTTTTATTTAATAAGGTTTAAATATTCTGCCATTTTTATAAGGTTATAGGCGCGGGTTTTTGCATGTAAAAAAGTAAGGTTCAAAATATTAAAAGTAAAAAGCTTTAAGTGCTAATTCGCTTTTTATATTCTTTATAAAAATGGTGTGCGGCACAAGCAATGAGCTGTGTAACAAGAAGTATGGAAGCAAAAATTAGTCCTCCACTGGGTGTAAAGTGACCATCTTGGTAGTGATACACGCTATTGAGTAGAAGCATGGATAGAAAAAATAAAATTTCGAATTTAAAACGTTTCATAGCTCACCTATAAATTATGAGCTTATGTAGGTGTTTATCTAGATAAGCTCGAGTTTAGAATAATTTAGTTTACAAAAGACTAACGCTAAAGCCTTGCTTTTGTAGTTGTTTAATTAGACCGTGTTGCTCAGGTAAGTGTAGAGCGCCCACCGCAATAAACAGTTGCTCGTTTGCTAAACGGGGTGTGAGTTGTTTCACCCAATTATTGTTACGATTAATTAGCATTACTTGCTCGCTGATCTTACCGTAGTCACTCTCATCAAAACTCATGTTGTAGTAATCGGTTAGTGTATCCATGTCACCGCTTTTCCATGCATTAACTAACTTGATAAAGTAAGTATTAATATCGGCTAGTTGCTCAAAGGTTTCTTCAATCATTTCATTGCTTAATAGCGCCATACCATCAAACATTTGTAGTTGCTGCTCTAGGGTTTCAAGCTCGCCAATTTTAATATTATGCTCTTTTGCATAACTAAGTACTTGCTTGTCTATGCCCGTTTGATCAGAAAAGCCTGCATTTTGAAATTCAATTTGCATCATGGTAACCATTACGGCCCATGGCTTTAAAGTATTGAACATAGCAATATCAATCGATTTTTTAGCAAAGTAGTCTTTTAGTTTATTGTAATTTTGTTTAGACAGTTCTGTTTGCAGTGTTTTACCATCGGTTTGCATCATAAGTGGCATTGAGCGCTGCTGCATTTCAAATGGTGTAAGTTTACTTATATCAACCTCTACAATAACTTCTTTGCTTGCGCTAATTGCATCGGTTACCTTTTTAGGTAAGCCTTTCATGCTGGCATCACCAACGTGTACGGTGCCAAATAAGTAAGAGCTAACGCCATTTTTTTCTATTTTATATAAGGCAGGATCAGCGTAGCTGTTAAAGCTAAATGTTATAAGTAACGCCACAATAAATAAATGGCTCATGCGGATCAGGGCATTCATGGTTTATCCTTAAAATTTCGAGAATTAGTAATATAAATACTAACCTAAATTCACTTAGTGGGTAACGTTAATATAAACGTTAGCGTGGTATCTTTGGTATTGTTAGCTGTAATTGTAAGGCCATTTAAGTTACACAAGCTCTGCACAATAGATAACCCTAAACCGTGGCGTTGATTATTAGTTCGTGACGAATCTAACTGATAGAGCGGATCAAAAATAGCAGTCAACTGATCGTGACTTAGTGGCTTTTGTATTTTATTACTAACAGAGATGGTCATGTTTGTGCTGTTATTTACGGCAGTTAATTTAATTGGCGCCTCAGGAAGTCCATAAAATAGTGCGTTATCGATTAAGTTACACAAAATGGTATTTAAACTAAATTCGTCAGCATTAAGTGTAAGTTCGTCACTAATATTGCTTCTTAAACGCGATTTAATAGTTGGGTGCTTAAAAGTCAGTTCATTAATAGTTTGATTGACTAAGTTATTGAGGGTGATTGCTTTTATATCTAATTTCATTGTACTGCTGTTTGAACGTTGTAATAACAATAGGTTATTTACTATCGTTTTCATACGCTGTGAAATACTAAGTACATCACTGGTATAGGTGTCGCTAATACGTTTATCGTCAGGGTAGCGAATAGCCACCTCTGAGAGGCTTATGAGTTCAGCTATTGGGGTTTTTAGCTCGTGTGCAATGTCGCTTGTTAGGCGTTTTTCATTACTATAGAGTTGCTGATTAACGGTAATAAACTTATTTAGCTCGTTACGTATGGGTTCTATTTCTTCTACTTTAAAGTCGCTTTCTATTGTTTGCGCAACACCGGTAATATCGAGTAACTTAATTTGATCATTTAAATTATGTAGCGGGTGCAGGCCTTTATTTACAATACGTGTCACTAAATAGCGCACACCAAACACACCAAGCACACAGGTTAAAATAAAGACCACATCAATAATAATAAGTACTTTATTAAGTTCGGCTGTCGGCGCTGCAATCGCAAGAGTCATGGTATTAAAAACAGCAGAGTGAGTGGGGTTTCTATCGTCTTTTTGGGCTACAAAGTGACTTATAAGTGCGCGGCCATCACGCCCGTTAGGGAGCTCGTAATCTATAATTTTAGATTCGTTTATCGGCATTTCTAAAAAAGGCAGGTTAGCATTTTTATAAAGCGCTAATGAGTCCGAGCGCTCAAACACATCACGGCCATGCCATAACTGGTAAAACTCCGTGGCATCGGCTGCTTCATACTCCGACATAAATTCACCAGCAAAATCAAATTCAACCACGTTGTTGTCATCTTCAACTAAGGTTTTTAAGTAGTTAGCTTTGTTAGTTAAAGACTGATTGAACTGATCTTCCACCCAAGTATCAACGCTTAAATCAACGGTTAAAAATATGGTGAATAAAATAACTGAGATCACAGCGCTAATATTATTAACGAGTTTACGTTTTATTGAGTGACTTTTATTTTGTTGTTGCGACATAACCAAATCCACGTTTGTTTTTTATCGGGAGCTCGCCATCAAAATGCCTTACTTTTTTACGTATGGTTGAGATGTGTGCTTCAAGCGCATTTTTAGAGAGCCTATCAAACTGACCTACCACCGCTTCACTTATAAGCTCAAGTCCTAATACTCGCTCTGGGGCATTAAATAAGCATTCTATTATTTTGTATTCATTACGCGTGAGCTCAATGGCATGTTGCTCGTAATGAAGAGTTTTAAGCGAGAGATCTAATACGCAATTACCTACGGTAAGGGTATTTTGTTGGTTTTGCAGTGAACCACGACGAAGTAATGCAAGGACACGAGCATGGAGTTCTTCAAACGAAAATGGCTTAGTTAAATAATCGTCAGCGCCTTTCATGAGGCCGCTAATTTTATCTTGAGGCTCACTTCGTGCCGATAAAATTAGCACACGGCTTTGGCTATTACTGCTGCGCAGTGCTTGTAAAATACTCATGCCATCAACACTGGGTAGCATTAAATCAAGTACGAGGAGGTCGTAGTTTCCACTAAGTGCCATACTCAACCCTTCTGAGCCATCACCAGTTTCATCTACGGTAAAACCAAGGTTGCTAAGGCCAACTTGCAAGCTGCGTCTTAGTGCTTCAGAGTCTTCAATAACGAGGATTTTCATGTTTACTCGGTTTATAAAAATAGCCTTGTTACTTTAACAAGGCTTTATTATCAAGTCACTGCAAGAATAATAACTAATGGTACCAACCATTTGTATAAGCTAGATTACCTAAGTTCGCGTGGGCTAGGGCTTTTTTAACTAGTTGCTCATCGTTTTCATATGGCACAAGCTGGTTATTGCTATACGTATAGGTGGTTGCTGGTTTTTGTGGTTGTAACACCACCACTTTATTATCGTGCATGTAGGCAAAGTTTTTGTCGTATTGCATCATTGCGCGTTGTTTGTTGTCGCTAATTGGCTTTGATAAATCATGGCCTATCATAGGGTGCTTACCACTTGCGCCAATTAAAGACAGTAGAGTAACAGGAATATCGATCTGGCTGGCTAGTTGGCTATCTCGTTTATGGGTAATACCTTTACCAAAAATAACGGCCGGAATTTTAAAGTGATCAACCGGTACTAAATTCGAACCCGATACGCGCGAGTCGTGATCGGCAATAACTATAAATACAGTATCGTCCCAGTAGCTCGATTTTTTGGCTTTTTCGATAAATGTACCTAGCGCGTAATCTGCATACTTTGCTGCATTATTACGGGTTTTTTTTTGTTTGTCGTACAGCGTTATTTTATCGTCAGGAAAGTCATACGGACTATGATTAGAGCTTGAGAATATAAGGCTAAAAAAAGGTTTGTTTTGATTTTTAAGCTTAGTAAGTTCTATGTCGGCTTGGTCGTATAAGTCTTCGTCTGATGCGCCCCACGAGCCATTAAAGTCTATTTTTTTAAAGTTATTTGTATCTACGATACTTTTAAAACCGTTGCCTAAAAAGAAGCTGCGCATGTTATCAAAATGGCTTTCGCCACCATAAATGAACTGCGTGTTGTAATTTTGCTTTGCTAAAAAATCAGCAATGGTAAAAAAGTCACGTTGTGATTTATCAAGCTTAACAACTGCACGCGAAGGCGTTGGTGTAAACCCTGTAATTACTGCCTCAATTCCACGTACTGAA
Organism: Pseudoalteromonas sp. S558; assembly: GCF_005886635.1. Classification (NCBI taxonomy): domain Bacteria; kingdom Pseudomonadati; phylum Pseudomonadota; class Gammaproteobacteria; order Alteromonadales; family Pseudoalteromonadaceae; genus Pseudoalteromonas; species Pseudoalteromonas sp. S558. Next base: position 4,618 of record NZ_PNDU01000080.1, read on the forward strand.
CGTGTACCCGTGGCGTATAAATTATCAAACCCCCAGCCTTGTTTATAAAGGGCGTCGATATTAGGTGTAAGCGGTAAACCGCCAAGCGTGCCTACATAACGAGCACCTAAACTTTCTTGTAAAATAATGACTAGATTTTTTGGTTTACCTGTATTACTTGCTTCATGAAACGTTTTTGTAGGGGCGGTTACATCACTAAATGTGCCTTGCGTGTTTTGCATGTTACTACGCACAATACTAAGCAATTCATCGGTAGGCATTTTGCCATAATAGTCTTGGCTTGATTGTTCGTTAGAGAGTTGCTTAACTGCAAATGCGACGCTATAAAGTGAGTTAAGAGTTAAGTCGTTAAGTAAGTGATCATTAGAGAACGAGACCATGGCGGGGTTAAGTGGTCTGTGCCCTAATGAGTTACGCGCGCCCAAAATAGTTAAGCATACTAAAACAAGCGCTAACATTGATTGATTTAAGCCTGTTAGTGAGGACTTGCTTTGCCATTGATTGCTAAATACTTTACTTGCAAATTTACAGCTTAAAACAAGTGCTATAACAGCAATAAATACTTCTAACTTATAGCCTGAAAAAATCATTTTTGAGACTTCTTTAGGATAAATTAAATATTCTATAAATAAGCGGTTTGGGCGTAAATCGTACTCGTTTATAAACGTAGGCGTAATCACTTCAAAAAAAACAAGTAAAGCAGACATCGTTACTAAGTAAATTTTAATTAGGCCACGTACTTTATTTTGCCACCCTACGCTTTGCATCAGTAAAGTAAGTAGTAATGCGGGCATAATAATGTAGCTTAAAGTGGCTATATCAACTCTTAAGCCACCTATAAATATAGATAACCACGCATGCGATCCAAATACACGTTCCCCTTGCCATACACTTAAACCAAAGCGGGCAAGTGTTAAAAAGCCAAGTGCTAAAATAGCAAATACAATAAAAATCCATACAGGGCCAAGTGCATTTTGTACTTTAGGTATTACTTTAAATATTAGCCTCGTTATTTTAGCTATAAAAGTTAGCTTTATGCCCATAACACAGCCCACCAAATAAGTGCGGCAATTAACATGGCTATAAACACACTTGCAGAGGCAATATCTTTAGCGAGCCCTGAAAGCTCATGGTATTCACTGCCAATCCTATCAACTACAACCTCAACTGCCGTATTTACCAGCTCAGCAAATAATACAAAAAGCAGGCTGGCACTAAGTAATAATTTATCGCTTAGTGTAATTTCTTGTAGCCACACGAACACACCCAATAATGAAAACAGTGCTAGCTCTTGTTGAAACGCCGCTTCAAATCGACTCATCCATTTTAAGCCGTTAAAAGAATGGCTTAAGGTAAAAATAAGGCGCATTAAGCCTTGGCGTTTTATAACGGTTTTATTACTCATAGTTTTATTTCGCTTGGTGTTGTTTGGCAGCTAGCAAGTAAATCAAGGGATGCCTGATACGCTTTGCTTTTAATGCCAATTAAATTTAAAAGGGTGTGAAAAATATTGTTGTGTGAGCGTGCAGCAGTGGTGTCTAAATTAACTAAACAGGTATTGGTAATGCGCTGGTTATGCTCATCAGCCCACATATAAAGGGGGACATGTGTTTGTGTACTTGGGGCAAAGCTATACGGAAAACCATGTAAATAAGCACCGGCTTCGCCAAGTGATTCACCATGGTCGGAGACATATAAAAACTGCTTATCTATGTTGTTTGGCAGCGCTTTTAATTGCTCAATTACCTGTGCGTTAACAAAGTCGCTGTACGCAATTGTGTTGTCGTAGGTATTAACTAATTCATCAAGTGAACAGTTTTGAATGTCGCTTCTGTCGCACGTGGGCGTAAATTGCTTAAATTTTTCTGGGTAGCGTTTAAAGTAGGTTGGTCCGTGTGAGCCCATCATATGTAGGACGATAACGGTGTTAGCTTGGCTTAAATTAGCGAGTTTGCGTTTAAGTGGAACAAGCAGTGCTTCATCAAAACAATATTTTCCATCGCAAAGTGCTGATGGGGTGGTTGGGATGTCAATGTTAACAACACGGGTGCATACGTTTTTACAGCCGCTGTTATTATCAACCCACAGTACATCGCTGCCAGCTTGTTGTGCTAAATCAATCAGGTTTTGTTGGTTGTCGGCTGCTAATCGATCAAAGTTATCTTGTGTTTGCAGTGAAAACATACACGGCACAGACACTGCAGTAGCGGTGCCACAAGACGCCACATTATTAAAATATGTAACATTGTACTTTTGTGTGTAAGAATTTGTGTTGCGCTTATAACCTTGATAAGCAAAGTTTTCTGCTCGTGCGGTTTCGCCAACAACTATAACGGTTACGCTGGTGGTATTGGGCGCAATAAGAGTAGGTGTTGCGTCTATATTTTTAAATTCCATATTGGTATACAGCAGCTGATCGCGCATATATTTATAACCGCTAGAGAGGTATTGAAATGGAATGATTTCTTTTTTTAAAATACGGTTATTGCGGCCTGTGGCTGCGTAGTCGGCGTAAAAGTTAGCGACCACTAAAGCAATTAGCGTTAAGCAGGCAATAATAAGTTTTATGCGGCTAATCGCTTCTTGGTGAGGGCGGGTAAAGTGTATTTTTACTTTGCTTAATACAAAAACAGGTAGCGCACAAAACAGCAGTAGAAAACCTATGAGCTGCGGATTTAAATAGCTCAGCGCTTCGCTTGAATCAGTTTCAAATGTGTTTTGAATCATTGAATAGTCAAACACGACGCCGTAATTTAATGAGCCGTAAAGCACAGCGCTCGAAATTATCAGTAAAAGGTAGTTAATTGGCTTTAGTAACCACCTAACCGACACTATCGAAAAGAAAATAATTAAAAGGCATAACAACAGTAGTGGCACTGAAAGTAAAAATAGCCACGAAAAAGATGCAAGGGAGGTGATGGCGCTAAACGAACCTTGAATAAAAGGAATGTTTATAACTAAACAGTAATAACAGGCAATCATCACTACAAAGGCATTTGCACTGCAGTGAATGTAAAACCGTTTACTACGATTTGGCTTTTTTTGTGCTGGTGTTTGGCTAACTACGTTCATATACAGGCTCGTTTAAAATAACAACGCCATGCTATGCAACAATACTTAAGGGCAGCTTAAGAGAAGCTACGCATTACCTGAAGGTGATAAATAATTTTATTTATAAAAATATTCTTAAAAATTAATCAAACCTTAAATAAGGGATATAAGAATAGTGAATTTCTGAGAATAAAATTAGAGCATAAAAAAACCACTACTAGCTTGTATAATGAATTTTAAAACCTGATAAATTGCCTTTTAGTCTTTTTGTTAGATTAACTTTGGTGTTGACTTAAAGGGCCTAGCGCGGTACTAATATAAAAAGAGAGTGAAGAGTTAATTTTCGCAATAATTGAACAAAATTTGGTATTAATTACATGCTTACAAATGCACTTAACCTAGTCCTGATTATTATCGTGGTGATTATTCCCGCGAGGGCTTCGTAGTGCTTTAAAAACTTAAGCATTAAAAAAGCCCTCCGCACTTAACCGTTCGGAGGGCTTTTTAGTTTTAAAGGTAAAGTTTTTAGCGTAAGAATGTAATTGGGTTGTCACTGAGGAATGAGGGTTTATTAATGACAGGCGCAGAACTAACAATCGATTTATTGACCAAACACGGCGTAAATGAAGTATTTGGCTACCCAGGCGGAGCTATTATGCCAATTTACGATGCGCTGTATGGTGCGCCAGTCAAACACTACCTTACTCGCCATGAGCAAGGTGCAGGGTTTGCCGCTGTTGGTTATGCTCGCAGTACGCGTAAGTTAGGCGTGTGCTTTGCAACATCGGGCCCAGGTGCAACTAACTTAATAACAGCCCTTGCTGATGCGATGATGGACTCAGTTCCGTTGTTAGCGATCACCGGCCAAGTGCCGACTGCAGCCATTGGATCTGATGCATTTCAAGAAATAGATGTACTAGGTATGTCGCTTTCGTGTACCAAGCACAGCTACATGGTAGAACGAGCTGAAGACTTAGCAGAGATACTACAAGAAGCAATTCATTTAGCGCAAAGCGGCCGACCAGGTCCCGTACTTGTTGATATCCCAAAAGATATTCAAATGGCGCAAGTACCTTTTAAGCCTTGGCTTGCAGCTGATGAATACTTACCAGAGTTAGATTTAAAGCAGGTTGCTATTGCTAATCAACTGTTGAGTGAGGCTAAACAGCCTGTAGCGTATGTAGGCGGTGGTGTACAAGCTGCTGATGCGCAAGACGAGTTAATGCAGTTTTTAAACAAAACGCAGATGCCTGCTGTATCAACACTAAAAGCATTGGGTAGTGTGTTACCAGATTACGAGCACTACTTAGGTATGCTAGGTATGCATGGTGGTCAAGCTGCTAATATTGCTGTGCAAGAATGTGATGTACTTGTATGTATAGGTGCACGCTTTGATGATCGCGTAACAGGTAACTTAGCTAAATTTGCAGCTAAAGCTAAAGTAATTCATTTAGATATAGATGCCGCTGAAGTCGGTAAACGAAAACCTGCTAAAGCCTCATTAATCGCTGATTTAAAAACGTCTTTACCAGCACTGGAGTGCTTTGTAACACCTAAAGCCTGGTGTGACACAAATAAAGAAATGAATATTAAGCACGCGTGGCGTTACGACTACCCAGGTGAGAAGGTTTATGCACCGTACTTGTTAAACCAATTGAGCCAACGCATGCCAAAAACTGGGGTTGTGTGTTGCGATGTTGGTCAACACCAAATGTGGGTAGCACAACACATGAAGTTTACTCACCCGAGTAATCATTTAAGCAGTGGTGGTGCAGGCACAATGGGCTTTGGTTTACCTGCGGCTATTGGCGCACAGGTAGCACGCCCTGATGACTTTGTTATTACTGTGTCGGGTGATGGCTCAATAATGATGAATATTCAAGAATTGGCCACTATTCGCCGTAATAATTTACCTGTAAAAATATTAATTTTAGATAATCAGCGTTTAGGCATGGTTCGCCAATGGCAGGAACTATTTTTTGAAGGGCGTTACTCTGAAACTGACCTTTCGGATAATCCAGATTTTGTTCAATTAGCTGCTGTATTTGGTATCCCAGGGCAAACAATTACCCATGCTAACCAAGTTGATGATGCGATAACTGCATTAGTTAACAGTAAAGGCCCGTACATAGTACATGCCTGTATTGATAATAAAGAAAATGTTTGGCCACTTGTACCACCAGGGGCTGCTAACGACGAAATGATGACGGAGAAAGCACAATGAAACATAGCTTAACTATTGCATTAAAGAGCCAAAGTATAGCGGTAGAGCGCTTTTTACGAGTGGTGCGTCATCGTGGTTTTGACCTTACGCATTTTCAGCTCAATATGGATGATGGTTTGTATAATGTGGCCATGACGGTAGATAGTGATAAACCTATTCACCTATTAACAAGCCAGCTAAACAAGCTGGTGGATGTTAAAGAAGTCACTTTACAAAATTTACAGCACCAACAAGCTGTGTAATTACGAATTAAAAAATAATTTACGAGTAACTGAGTCACTCGGTTATTCACCAATTTTAGAATGAGGAATGCCCGCTTATATTGCGGCAAAAACTGAGGTAACTATGGCTAAATTAAGAAGTGCAACAACAACTGAAGGACGTAAACGTGCAGGCGCAAGAGCATTATGGCGCGCAACAGGTATGACAGACTCTGATTTTGGTAAACCGATTATTGCCGTAGTTAACTCGTTTACACAATTTGTACCAGGGCATGTACACCTTAATCAGCTTAGTGAGCTTATGGGGGAGACGATAACCCAAGCGGGTGGCGTTCCTAAAGAATTTAATACCATTGCGATTGATGATGGCATTGCGATGGGACACGGCGGCATGCTTTACTCGCTGCCTTCGCGCGACTTAATTGCTGACTCGGTTGAGTATATGGTAAATGGTCACTGCGCCGATGCGATGATCTGTATTTCAAACTGCGACAAAATCACTCCTGGGATGATGCTTGCAGCGCTACGTTTAAACATACCGGTAATATTTGTGTCAGGCGGTCCAATGGAGGCGGGTAAAACTAAACTTGCTAACATCGACATTAAACTTGATTTAGTTGATGCCATGGTTAAAGGCGCAGATGAGTCGGTAAGTGATGCAGATTCAGAGCAAGTAGAGCGTTCTGCGTGTCCTACATGTGGTTCGTGTTCGGGTATGTTTACTGCAAACTCAATGAACTGTTTGTTAGAGGCAATAGGCTTAGCACTTCCGGGTAACGGTACCACGCTTGCTACTCATAAAGACCGTAAACAACTGTATGTTGAAGCAGGGGCTCGTATTGTTGATTTATGTCGTGAGTATTATCAAAAAGATAATCAAGATGTATTGCCACGTGCTATTGCTAACAAAACAGCCTTTATGAATGCAATGGTTGTTGATATTGCAATGGGCGGCTCGTCAAATACCGTATTACATTTACTCGCTGCAGCGCAAGAAGCGGGCGTTGATTTTGATATGTCGCACATTGATGCGCTTTCTCGTAAAACACCGTTTTTATGTAAAGTTGCACCAGCAACACCAGAGTACCATATTGAAGATGTACACCGTGCTGGTGGCATGATGGCAGTCGTACGCGAGCTTGGTAAAGCGGGTTTAGTTGATATGTCGGTTAATCATGTTGCAGGGTCAACTATGGCTGAGCTTGTTAAAAAATGGGATGCAACCGATCCTACTAACGAAGTTGCGCGCAAATTTTACCGTGCGGGTCCTGCGGGCATTCGTACCACTAAAGCAATGAGCCAAGAGTGTCGTTGGGATGAAGGCGATAACGACCGTGTTAATGGTTGTATTCGTAGTGTAGAACACGCTTTTCGCCAAGACGGTGGTTTAGCTGTGCTTTCGGGGAATTTAGCCGTTGATGGTTGTGTTGTAAAAAGTGCAGGTGTCGTTGACGAAATGCTACATTTTGAAGGCACCGCAGTGGTGTACGAATCACAAGACGATTCAGTAGAAGGGATTTTAAATAACGAAGTAAAAGCCGGCGATGTTGTTGTTATTCGCTATGAAGGCCCTAAAGGGGGGCCTGGTATGCAAGAAATGCTTTATCCAACAAGCTACTTAAAATCGAAAGGCTTAGCTGAAAAGTGTGCTCTTATTACAGATGGTCGCTTTTCGGGTGGTACTTCGGGTTTATCAATTGGCCATGTATCGCCAGAGGCTGCAAGTGGTGGTGCAATTGCTTATGTTGAAAATGGCGACAAAATCATTATTGATATCGCAACACGCGAAATTACTTTAGCGCTAAGCGATGAAGAACTTGAGGCACGTAAACAAAAGCAATTAGCACGCGGAAAAATGGCGTACAAACCAGTTGATCGTGAACGTTACGTGTCGTCTGCTTTAAAAGCCTATGCATTACTTGCAACGAGTGCCGATAAAGGCGCTGTTCGCGATTTAGCTAAATTGGAGGCGCTTAGTTAATTATGGTCTCTCAAGAGCTCGATTATTTTCGCGCTATTATTCAAGCAAATATGGAGCCTTTGGCTAAAGTTACTGAGGTTAGCAAAATGGCTGAACTCAGTAAAAAGCTAGGTAACCATGTTTGGTTAAAGCGTGAAGACCAACAGCCCGTGTATTCATTTAAATTACGCGGGGCGTATAACAAATTAAATAAATTACCTAAAGGCTCAGTGGTTATCACTGCTTCTGCGGGTAATCATGCTCAAGGGGTTGCACTAAGTGCTTCTCACTTAGGACATCAAGCTACAATTGTAATGCCAGTAACAACGCCTGAAATAAAAGTAAGTGCGGTACGCGCGCTTGGCGGTGAAGTTGTGCTACATGGGCATCATTTTGATGCCGCAAAAGCACATGCGCTTGAGCTTACAGAGCAACGAAACGGTATATTTGTTCCACCATTTGATGACCCAGACGTCATTGTTGGTCAAGGTACTGTTGCGCGCGAGTTAATGCAGCAATTAAACGAGCTCGATGCAGTGTTTATTCCTGTTGGCGGTGGTGGCTTACTTGCTGGTATGGCGGTTTATATTAAATCGCTGCGTCCAGATATAAAAGTAATTGGCGTAGAAGCCGACGAAAGTGCGTGTTTACAAGCTGCACTTAAAGCCGGTAAGCCAGTAGAGCTTGAACGCGTTGGTAGTTTTGCTGATGGCGTAGCGGTTAAAATTATTGGCACTGAAACATTTCGTTTAGCGCAAAAGTTTTGCGATGAGGTTGTTACAGTAACTAGCGACGAAATATGTGCAGCCATGCAGGATATTTTTGTATCTACGCGTGCAATTGCAGAGCCTTCAGGTGCACTTGCAACGGCTGGGCTTAAAAAATGGAGTCAGCAATCGGGGTTAAAAGGATTGCACTTAGCCGCTGTTTTATCGGGTGCTAATTTAAACTTTGATCGCCTGCGTTATGTGGCAGAGCGCACAGCGCTGGGTGAAAAAAATGAAGCGTTATTAGCCGTTACAATTAAAGAAGAAAAAGGCAGCTTTAAACAGTTTTGCGCTTCTTTAGGTGGTCGTGCTATTACTGAGTTTAACTACCGTTATGCAGGACCTGGTGAAGCACAAATATTTGTAGGTATTGCCCTGCGCCAAGGCGAGCAAGAGCTTAATGAGCTAAAGCAAGACTTAACAAATAATGCTTACCAATTTTGCGATCTGTCGGATAACGAACTCGCTAAATTACATGTACGTTATATGGTCGGCGGAAAAGCACCTGAGCAATTGCATGAACGCTTACTTCGCTTTGAATTTCCTGAATACCCTGGGGCACTTGCACGTTTTTTGGATACCTTAGGCAGCAATTGGAACATTACTTTATTTCATTATCGTAATCACGGTGGGTCGATGGGGAATGTGCTAGCAGGTTTTGCTATTGAGCCAAGTCAGTATGAGGTGTTTAACGAGCATTTAAATCGCTTAGGTTATAGCGTACAAGATGAAACGCAAAACCCGTGTTTTAGCCAATTTTTAACATCAAAACCGCAAGCAGAAAAAGCCGAAAAACTCGCCTCAGTATAATCCTTCTTTAAAGGCAGGCACCTAACTAGGGTGCTTGCTTTATCACAAGTTTTACATATAGTTACAGGTAGTCGCCATACTTTTGAGGATACCTAGTTGCTATTTAAGGGATTAATTATTGGATTGTGCTTTTTTTGTAGCCATATAGTGGCGCAAGAATCTGTCACATTACAGCTAAAATGGACGCATCAATTTCAGTTTGCTGGTTATTATATGGCAAAACAAAAAGGCTTTTATGACGAAGTTGGCCTTGATGTAATTATTAAACCCGCTAATCCGACGATGCCCGATACCTTCGAACCCGTTGCCAATAATAAAGCACAGTTTGGTGTCGGTCATTCAGGTATTTTACAACAACGTATTAATGGTCAACCCCTTGTTGCTATGGCTGCCATGCTGCAGTTTTCACCTTACTGCTGGATGGTTAAAGATACTTCCGATATTTTCCATCCACGCAACTTTGCTAATAAACGCATTACTGGCGTAAGCCGTAAGGATGCTACCGAATTAATGGTTATGCTAAAGCGCAGCGGGGTAGATACTGATAGGCTTAAGGTTTATGAGGGGGAAAATCCAAATCAAGCATGGATTGAAAACAAGCTAGATGCGATGCAAGTATACGTCACTACTGAGCCTTATTATATGACCCAGCAAGGCATTGCGCATCGCCTTATTTGTCCGCAGCGATATGGTATGGATGTGTACGCTGATATTTTATTTACCAGCGAATATATGCTTAAAAAACACCCGCAAACCGTCGAGAAATTTTATCAGGCCAGTTTAAAAGGCTGGCGTTATGCGATGATGAACATGGATGAAGCAATTAATATTACGCAGCAAGTATATGCGCCAAGTAAAAGTTTTCATCAGCTCGCTTTTGAGGCTGAAGTATTAAAAGATTACATAATGCCCCCTACAACCAACTTAGGGCATATGTCGATAGCAAAATGGCGTTTAATCGCGGATTTATATAGCATACAGCAAAGTAAATTTGATGAAGTGAAAGCAGGTTTTATATATAAATATCAAGAACCCGAAGCAATGCAATTATCTTGGATGCTCATAGCCGCTATTCTGGTGAGTATTATTTCGATACCTTTGTATATACGGCTGATTTTTAGTAAAAAATAACCGCTTAATGAGAATCTACTGAACTGCTATAATCGACTGTCTTTTTTTTACTTTAAGTTGTTATGACTTTAGCTGAGCAATTTTTTGCCCTTGATTCACTTTTATTACGCAATCGCCAGTATTGGCAGTGCACTGCATTTGATTTTGACGCGATCCCGTGGCCAAAACTACAAGAGGTACTTAATGGGCTAAGTGACGATCAAGTTACTGCACTTGATAACGATCAAAGTCAGTTATATCAATTTTTTAGTCAATACATAAATGACCTTGGTGAACTTGCTAATTTGTGTGAACTACCAGGCGCGGAGTTAAACCGAACTGATTATCCATTTTGGATAAGTAACGGTATTAAAGGTCGTAAGTTTGATCAGTTACAAGATTTTGTATCTGCACTGCCTAATACTAAGCAGCCAGTTTTAGAGTGGTGTGCTGGTAAAGGGCATTTAGGGCGAATGCTTGCTTTTAATGGCGCAAGTGATGTGCACAGTATCGAGCTGCAACAATGCTTATGTGAACAAGGGCAAAAAAGTGCACAGCAACAAGGCTTAGCAATGCACTTTAGCCAAGCTGATGTGCTAAAAGATGACATCACTCAATTTTTTAATGCTGATATGCATGCTGTAGCGCTGCACGCATGCGGTGGCTTGCACCAAACATTTATGCGCCAAGCAAGTTTAGCTAAAGTACAGCAAATTAGCTTTTCACCTTGTTGTTATCACCTATTTACGGCTAATGAATACCTCGCAATGAGTGAAGTTGCAAAGCAAAGTACGCTTAAGCTAACGCATCGTGATTTAAAGCTCGCATTGCAAGAAACCGTTACAGCGCCTTCTCGTCTGGAAAAAGTACGTAAAACAGAATTAGAATGGCGACTCGGTTTTGACGCACTAAGAAAGTCGATTACGAATGAATCACACTACGTAAGCGTGCCTTCGGTTAATAAAGCAATATTCTCAGATACGTTTAAATCATTTTGCGCATGGGCTGCTGAAAAAAAAGATATAACGTTACCTCAATCTACTGATTATAATAAGTTTTTAGAAGTGGGGCAGGCGCGAAAAAAAATAACTGACCGAATTGAACTGGTTCGACATGTGTTCCGAAGAGCAATTGAGGTTTGGCTTGTGCTCGATCGTGCTTTATATTTGCAGCAGCAAGGTTATCAGGTGAGTGTGAATATTTTTTGCGAGAAGCAGTTAACGCCTCGTAATATTTTAATTCTTGCCAGTATCCATTAAATTTCCGTCCTCGACTTAATAAGAGATGTAATGAGAAAGTTAAAAAATTTATTCGAAAATAATAAACGCTGGGCTGCTCGTACAAGCGAAGCCGACCCTGACTTTTTTAAAATTTTATCAATGCAACAAAATCCTGAATATTTATGGATTGGTTGTTCAGACTCTCGTGTACCTGCTAATCAAATAGTTGATTTACTACCGGGCGAATTATTTGTACATCGCAACGTTGCTAACGTGGTTGTACACACTGACCATAACTGTTTGTCGGTTATGCAGTACGCTGTAGAAGTATTAAAAGTAAAACACATTATGGTTGTGGGGCATTACGGTTGTGGTGGCGTACAAGCCGTTTTAAGCAATGCAAAATTTGGCTTTATTGACAACTGGCTGCGCCATGTAGGTGATGTAAAAGAAAAGCACCTTGAGCAACTTAACGCAATGCCAGAAAGCGAGCGCTTAAGCCGCCTTATTGAGTTAAACGTAATCGAACAAGTACGTAATGTATGTCGTACTAACATTGTGCAAGACGCGTGGGAGCGCGGCCAAGAGCTCAGTGTTCATGGTTGGGTTTATGGTTTAGAAAATGGGCACCTTCATGATTTGGAGTCGGTTGTAACGTGCGCCAGCGAGGAAACGCAAAGTTATAAAAGAGCAGTACAGCACGTACTTAAAAAAGTAGGTGAGAGTAAATAAAGCTATGACTAAAACGGCGATATTAATTGGGGCTACAGGTTTGGTCGGTAATGAGTTACTGCATAAGTTACTCAATAGCGAGCACTATACAAAAGTGGTTACGTTAAGTCGTCGTACTTTGCCAGTTACACATGCAAAGTTAGTAAACCATGTTATAGATTTTGAAAAGTTAACCCAATATGTTGAGCTTTTTAAAGGGGACATATTGTTCTCGTGTTTAGGCACAACACGTAAGCAAGCAGGCTCAACCCAAGCTCAGCGCAGAGTTGATGTTGATTATCAGTTTATAGCCGCGCAACTGGCGGCAAGTAATGGCGTCTCACATTACTGTTTAGTGTCATCAAGTGGTGCTAATGCACACAGTAATAGCCCTTATTTAAAAATGAAGGGTGAGCTTGAACAGCATATTAAAGCACTCGCTTTTGACAAAATAAGTATTTTTCAACCGTCTTTATTATTAGGTGATCGTGAGCAATTCAGAGTGGCAGAAAAGATAGGCAGTGTTATTTTCCCTGTTATTACACGACTCCCATTTTTAAAACGATATAAACCAATAACGGGTAAGCAAGTAGCGCAAAAAATACTGAGTGTGAGTTTAGAGCAGCAGGCTAAGTTATCTTATTATGTACTTGATGAGCTGTTTGAATAAACTTAGTAAAACGCAAAAGGCAGCCTAAGCTGCCTTTTTGTAAATTAAATTAATTATTCAGCGTCAGTCTCAGTGCTAAGTTGTTGCTCAAGTAATGCTACTTTAGCTTCAAGTTCAGTTAGCTTTTCGCGAGTACGAATAAGCACTTGGCTTTGCACATCAAATTCTTCACGGCTCACAAAGTCCATCTCAGCAAGCTTGTTTTGTAAAACTTGCTTTGTTTTACCTTCGAGTGTTTCTGCTAGGTTTTTTACACCTTGCGGCATATTGCTAGTGATTTGCTTAGCAATTTCTTCAAGTTTTGCTGGATTGATCATATTTTTCCCTTCGCTGCTGCCTAAAATGATAATAATACCAATTTTATTAAAAACATGATCATTCTATCGCATTAAATAAGCCACTAACTGCGTTTAAAATTATTCATATAGAACAACTATATGTCACAATTTTCGCCTTGTTATTGTGCTATTTTATTTGCGTTATAATAGAACACTTATTTAATGCAATTGATATAACTAATATTACCTTATACCCAGAGGATTTAACACATGATCATCTTTGCCTTAATTAATTAAGGCAATTGCTATGCTCGCTGTAATGGTTACGTTAAAATTGCGCGTCTTTTAAATTTCTTTGGTCGTTATGAAACTCAATCCTAAACAAGATGAAGCCGTAAAATATATTAGTGGTCCATGCTTAGTACTCGCGGGCGCAGGCTCTGGTAAAACCCGTGTTATTACTAATAAAATTGCTTATTTGGTGAAAAAATGTGAGTACAAAGCGCGAAATATAGCGGCGGTTACTTTTACCAACAAGGCAGCCAAAGAAATGCGTGAGCGAGTGCTGCAAACGCTTGGTAAGCAAGATGCTAAAGGGTTATGGGTATCCACGTTTCATACGCTAGGTTTAGAAATAATAAAAAAAGAGCTAAGTACACTGGGGTTCAAACCTGGTTTTTCGTTATTTGATGATCAAGATACCAATCAATTACTGGGTGATTTAACCGAAGATGAGCTAAAAAAAGACAAAGATTTACTCAAACTACTTAAAATGGAAATTGGTAGTTGGAAAAATGAATTAGTGCTGCCCGAGCAAGCAATACGCGAAGCGCGTGATGCGCAAAAAGCCTTGTTTGCACAGCTTTATGCGCGCTATCAAAATCAGCTACGTGCTTATAACTCACTGGATTTTGATGATTTAATTATGATCCCTACTTTGCTACTCACTAATAACGCAACGTCGCGTGAACGATGGCAACAACGCTTTAAGTATTTGCTGGTGGATGAGTATCAAGATACTAATACTAGCCAATATCAACTTGTTAAATTGTTAGTAGGCGAGCGTGCCCGTTTTACCGTGGTAGGTGATGACGACCAATCAATTTACTCATGGCGTGGTGCACGTCCGCAAAACTTAGTGTTATTAGGTAAAGACTATCCAGGGCTTAGGCTTATAAAGCTTGAGCAAAACTATCGAAGTGCAGGGCGAATACTAAAAGCGGCTAACATTTTAATTGCGAATAACCCTCATGACATCGAGAAAAAACTATTCAGTGAACTAGGTTACGGTGAGCCAATTAAGGTAATTGGATGTCGTGATGAAGAACATGAATCTGAGCGAGTGGTTGCTGAAATAATTTCGCATAAGTTTATGAAGCGTACCAGCTATAAAGATTATGCGATTTTGTATCGTGGTAATCATCAAGCGCGTGGCTTTGAAAAATCACTAATGAGTAACCGTATCCCCTATAAAATTAGTGGTGGGATGTCGTTTTTCGCTCGCTCAGAAATTAAAGATATTATGGCGTATTTACGTTTGCTAGTTAATCAAGATGATGACAACGCATTTTTACGTATCGTAAATACTCCGCGCCGCGAAATAGGCACGGTCACACTTGAAAAGCTTGGCACATTAGCTAACGAAAAACATGCGAGCTTGTTTGCTACCTGCTTTGATAACGATTTAGGCTACAGATTAAAAGGACGTGGCTTTAATGCGCTTGCCGGATTTGCGCGCTGGGTTGTTGAGCTATCTGATAACGCAGTACGCAGTGACACGCTTGAAGCAGTTAAAGACTTAGTGCGTAATATTAACTACGAGGCATATTTGTACGAGTCGTCACCGAGTGCTAAAGCCGCTGAAATGCGCATGAAAAACGTATCCGAACTGTACCGCTGGATAACCGATATGTTGACCGGTGATGCCGATAACGAGCCAATGACACTAGCTGAGGTTGTGAGTAAGTTAACCCTTCGCGATATGCTTGAGCGTAACGAAGAAGAAGATGAAGCTGATGCGGTGCATTTATCAACACTGCATGCATCAAAAGGCTTAGAGTACCCGTATGTATTTATGGTGGGTATGGAAGAAGGTTTACTTCCTCATCAGGTAAGTATTGATGAAGACAACGTAGATGAGGAACGCCGATTAGCTTACGTTGGTATTACACGTGCCCAGCAAGAGTTAACACTTACTTATGCAAAAATACGACGTCAATTTGGTGAAACCTCACAAACCGAATTAAGCCGATTTGTACAAGAATTACCACAAGACGATCTTGCGTTCGAAAATAAAAAGGCACCTAATACGCAAGCAGAACGTATGGAAAAAGGCCAAGCAAGAGTGGCTAATTTACGGGCTATGTTTAAAAAGCCGGAATAGATTTTTAAGGTGAGGAGATCGTTTCTTTATCGCTTTGTGCTATTTTATTAATGATTGGATCGTGAAGCAGATATTTAGTTCATTTTCTTAAACGAGATTCAGATTTAATAAGTATTTAATCTGAAAATATGCAGGCATTGGTTGTTACCAACAATAAAGTCTAGCATATTCAAAGTTATAGAGTATTTTAAAAGATATAATTAGAGTCAATATATAGCATATTAATTTTTTGAAAATGGTCCATTTTATTTACGCAATACGGACTCTCTTAGTGGACTAATGCTGTTAGGCAGCCAACTTCAATATATCGGAAGTTCAGCAGGGCAATTTAAATACCTTAACCTGTAATTAAACTAACCCATTTTATAACAACGTTCAGGCCGACCAATACTCCCATAACTTTGGTCGGCGTTGACTTGTTCCGCTTCTAGTAAATATTCAAGATAACGCCTCGCTGTAGAGCGGCTCACTCCCACTAAATCGCCCATTTGCTGGGCAGTAAATGGCGTTTTTTGATTATTTTTAAATGCATCTATAATCTTTTTTAGTGTAAGTTGATCAACTCCTTTGGGGAGCCTTACCATCGTTTTACTTTGCTCATTTGAGCCAAATAGCGTATCCACCATAGATTGCGTGACTTCGTCTGCGTCTGATAGGCAACGTTGACGCGCTTCAAAACGCGCCAATGCTTGATCAAGGCGATTGAGTATCAGCGGCTTAACTAAAAAGTCACAGGCACCTAATTGCATTGCCTTTTCAAGAGTTTCGACTTCTTTGGCTGCGGTAAGCAACATAACATCACATTTTATTGCACGTCGGCGTAAGTCACTTAATAACTCAAGGCCATTGCCATCTGGTAAATGAATATCGAGTAGAATAAGGTCAGGCTCTATCGCATGTAACAAGGCCGTTGCCGTGCTTAGGTTTGCAGCAATACCCACAACCTGATACTGGCCTTGACGCTGGCTTTGCCTTGCAGCTTGATTACCCGCCACACCATTTGGTAGCAATAAGTATTGCGCCAAAAGTTGTGCGACTTCTATTTCATCTTCGATGATAACTACTGAATATGTCATTGTTTATTACTCATTTTTAGCATTGCTAATGTGCCGCATTTAGTTTTATTATTATTTGCTTTACCACGGCTTGTTACCCTAAATTACGTTATTTAGGAATATAGACGCTTAGTCGTGCGCCTTTTAAATCTGATTCACCAATTTCTAAACTCCCTCCACAGGAGTCCAAATTGGTCTTTACTAAATATAAACCAATACCGTGTTCTGCCCCGGCTTTAGAGCTGTATTGTGGAGTGAATATCACTTCGTGATCATCGCCAACACCAAAACCACTGTCTTCTACATCGAATAACAGCGTTTTACTGGTTTCATCAACGGTAACTCTTACATACGGTGTGCGTTCGTTACTTGCTCTAATTGCCGCATCAATGGCGTTATCGATCAAGTTACCCAATATTGATACCACTCGTTCGAGCATCTCGGTACGGGCTATTGCACCGAGTAGACTATCTGGGTTTAATTCCAACGTAACATTGAGTTCGCGCGCTTTATGGTATTTTCCCACCAGTAAGCCTGCGAGTACTGGGTCTTGTATGCGCTCTAATAAATGATGAATCTGTGCTTGCGAGCCTTGGCTTTCTTGACCGATCAGCTCGATTGCCTCACCGCTCTTTCCCATTTGGATCAGCGCGCCAATTAAATTTAATTTGTTTGAATAGTCGTGAGTTTGCACACGTAAAAGCTCTGCAAACGCTTGCACTTTGGTCAATTGCTGGCTTAAATACTCCAACTCATCAGCAGGGCGCAATGTTAATAATATGCCATCTGCTTGGCCTTGTACTTGCAATGAAAACCGCGACAATACTAAGCGTTTATCCGCTGCAAATAGTTCAAAACCAACCATTTTACGACGTTGATTACGCAGCAAGAACTCAGCATGCTCAGGGAGTAAGTCACTTAGCATTAAATCTTGATTTATACAGGCGGTAGGTTTGTCTAAAATTTCGCAAGCTCTTTGGGTTAATTTACGTACTCGACCATCGGGGTCTAGGGCTATTACGCCACTGCGCATGGTGTTTAAAATGGCATCTTGTTCTGAGAATAACCGCGCAATTTCGTCAGGCTGTAAGCCAAATATAGCATTTCTAACGCGCCGCCCAATAAGCACCGCCGCTATAATGCTTAAAATAACTAGTAACACACCCCAGATTATCACCTCTACAATGCGTTCTTGAATCAAAGGTTCAATCGATTGTACCAAAAAACCAACTGACACCAACCCGATAACATCGCCATGAGCACCATACACGGGCACTTTGCCACGAATTGACTCTCCTAGACTCCCTTTAGCAATCGAAATATAACGCTCCCCCTGTAAGGCCGCGTGGCTATCACCGCCAACCATGCGTTTACCCAGTTTATTACTATCAGGATGAACAACTCGATGGGCATTTTTATCGCCTATAACAATAAAATCTGCGCCAGTGAGCTGGCGCAGATTTTCGATCTCTTGATTGATAGCGGTTAAGTCTTGTGGGTTTTTTAATGCCTCAACAACATTGTTGCTAGCAGCAATACTGGTCGCCACCGCAAGGGCTTTATCACCTATGTAGTCGTTTAAGCTTTGCGCGGTAATCTGATACACCAATCCACCAAACATCAATGCTTGGAGTACGCACAGCCCGGTTACCCAAATAATCAATCGCGTTTCTAGGCGCTTGGGCTTTTTAACCATGCTTTGCAATGAGTTTAGTTTTTTGGTGTATTTCATCATTACCTCAGCCTATCTCACGATGCATGCTCTGATTTCACTTTAAGCGCGGCTTTATCAGCACGACGCTGGGTTATAAAGTCTTTTAATGGGAATAACAACACTAATATTGAAATAACAAAAATACTCAATGTCAGCGGGCGCTCCCACAAAAAGCTTAACGAGCCGTCAGAAATCATCATAGAGCGGCGGAAATTACGCTCAATCATGTCACCTAAAATAAAGCCTAGTAGTAATGGAGCCATTGGGAAAGCCAGTAACCGTAGTACTAAGGCCACAATAGCAAAGCCCACCATCATAAATAAATCAAAAGTATTAAAGGAGACGAGATACACGCCAATTAAGCTAAAGAACAAAATCATCACAGTCAAAACAGACTTTGGCATCGCCAGTACTTTTGCAAAATACGGGATTAACGGCAAGTTCAAAATAAGTAGCACGATATTGCCAAAGTACATGCTTACAATCACCGCCCAAAACACGCTAGGGTTTTCTTGCATTAACATAGGACCAGGTTGAATACCGTAGGCAATTAATGCACCGAGCATAATCGCAGTTGTACCTGAGCCTGGGATACCTAATGTCAGTAATGGTACAAATGATCCCGTACATGCTGCATTATTGGCAGACTCTGGCGCTGCTAAACCGCGCAATGACCCTTTACCAAATTTCTCTTTTAGGCCTTTAGGCGCTAAGTTTCGCTCAGTTGCATAAGCCATAAAGCTGGCAATCGTTGCACCTGCGCCCGGCAGTACACCTACAATAAAACCAAGAATAGACGAGCGACCAATAACAGGGGCTATATCTTTAATTTCTTCTTTAGTTAATTTGGTTGAGCCTATTTGTGGTGTGTCTGAATCATTAATGCCCTTAACGTCTTTTTTCTCCGGACGTGTAACATTAATAAGTGCTTCAGCCAGAGCAAAAGTTGCCATAGCCACCAATAAAAAACTAATACCATCAAGTAAATCAGCTTGGCCTAAAGTAAAGCGCTCAGTCCCTGAGGACGGATCAATACCGACTGTTGCCAACATAAGACCAAATACGGTCATCATCATGGCTTTTAAAAATTGCCCTTTATTTGAAAATGCCGCGATTGCTGTTAAACCTAAAAACATCAGCACGACATAATCGGGAGATTGAAAGCTCAGCGACACTTTTGCCAACAGCGGCGCGGCCACCATCAATAATATTGCGCCAATTGTGCCACCAATAAAGGAGGAATAAGCAGCAATTGCCAATGCTTTACCAGCGTGGCCTTGCTTAGCAAGTGGGTAGCCATCAAAGGAAGACGCTACGGTCCCAGCAACCCCTGGTGCATTTATTAAAATAGACGAGGTTGAACCGCCAAATATTGCACCGTAATACACACCAGCCATTAAAATCATACCCGAATCAGCACCAATGCTGTAAGTAATGGGGATCATCAATGCAATAGCGGTAATAGGGCCCAAGCCCGGCAACATGCCGATAAAAGTACCAACAAAACACCCTATGATCACATAAAGTAAGTTGTTCCAGTCGAGTACGGTCGACAAGCCCAGCATAATTCCATCAAACATAACTTAACTCCACAGGTTGCCAGGAACCAAATAAATGCCCAGCACTTGGGTCATTAAAAACCAAAACACCACAGCGACGGGAATTGAGGCCAGTAATAAAACTGCTTTACGGCGCTCGCCCATCACAAAAAAGCCTATTAACAAAAACGCACTGGTTGAGAGTAAAAAACCAATTGGCTCTAGCATAGCGCTGTATAACACCATTAAAATTAGCAATGCCACTGTGCGCAGTACATTCGATTTTTCAAGTGTTTGCTGTTCATCACTTGATTGCTCTTTTGGCTTTAGCAAGGTTGCTGCTATCGACAGTAAACACACAATAATACCAAATGCCGCATACACCTTAGGTAAGGTGGCTGAGGTCACTGTTTCATACTCTTCAAATGGGAGTAACGGAATTTGCCATGCAATAATGGCGTATAGGGTAAATAGCGCCAAGAATAAACTTGGCCCTAGTAATTCGCGGTTCAACATTGGCGCCTCGATTAACGTAATGTGCGAATAAAACCAAGCTCTTCCATCACGACTTTGAGCTGTTCTTCTTGTGCTTCGAGTGACTTAATGAATTGATCTTTTTCTTGAAACAGGTTTAACCAACCATTACGCGCACGGACAACTTCCCACTCAGGTGTTGTTTGTAGCTTACGTAATTTTTCAGTGTATTCTGCCAGTTTGTCGGCTGGTAAATCGGGAGCTGCAAAAAAGCCACGCCAATTCACAAATTCCATGTCATAACCTAGTGATTTAAGTGTTGGGATTTCAGGGTAATCAGGTAGTGCATCCCCTGAGGTCACAGCTAAAATACGTGCTTGACCGCCATTAGCCACTTCTAACGCTTCGCTTAGACCCGTTGAAAGCAAGTTAACTTCGCCAGATAGTAAACCAGCTTTTGCTTTACCGCCTGCATCATAAGGAATATAACGTAATCTGCGCCCATCAAGGCCCGCAGCTTTAACCGCTTGCGCTGCAACTAAGTGATCCATGCTGCCACGCGCCGAGCCACCGGCTACTTTTACCGAACTCGGGTCTTTTTTCATTGAGGCGATCACATCTTGCCACGTTTTAAATGGCGAATCATTACGTACAACAAATGCACCATAATCAGCGATCATGCTGGCAACAGGCGTTAGATCGCGATAGCTATACGGAATTTTACCGGTTAATGCACGCAACACGATAGGTGTTGAGTTAACCATTAAAATATCGCCTTTTTTAGTCCCTGACTCAATCAAATAAGCAATTGCACGGCCACCGCCGCCACCCGACATATTTTGAAAAGAGGCGTTATCTTCAATACCTGCTTTTACTAAGCCTTCGCCTACACCACGTGCAGTTGTATCCCAACCGCCGCCAGGACCACCGGGTACTAAAAAGTGAATATCGGCCAGTGCAAATGGACTGCTTAATATGAGTGATGCTGCAAGCACCGTCGTTTTAACTGATTTAAATGATTTGAATAAATTCATGTTCCGCTACCTCTTAAAATAAGTACTGCATACGTGCGCTAAAGCCCATACCCGAATCTTCATCACCTACAAGCGCGATTGTACCTGGGCCTTCTACATCGCTGTAAATAAGGTTACCCATAAATTTAATGTCGCTGCTAATGTAGTAAGAAGTGCCTAATGTGTAAGTTGTTACTTCAGTGCCTTGCGTACTGCTTGTTGCGTCCATTTGCGATACACGAGCAACAAGTTCCCATGCGTCTTTAACGCCTTTAGGCTGTACAAATAACGCAGAACCCGCTTTGTACTGGCGCTGTTCGCCCCCTAAAAAGTAACTGGCTGATACATGAAAACCATCAAAGTGCTCACCATCAAGGGCGTCGGCGCTATTTACGGCATCAAGTGAACGACTGGCGTATTCCGCCTCAAGAGTGAGTGAGTCAGCTTGAAAAGCAAACTCAAGACCTGTTTGCGATAAACTATCTAATGCGACAGCATCACCACCAACAGCGTAATCCACCAAGCGCACATTGGTTTCGCGAATTTCACCACGGGCAAAACGCGCCCCTAATTCATTGCCACCCATATCACGATATGAATGCCACGCACCTAGGTGAATAACATCGCCCGGCGACGCGCTCGACCACGTTAAACGCCCTGTTGCGGCAAGTGTTAAGTTGTCATCTTCATCATGGCCTGATGCACCAAATGCATCGTTTTTATACACACCAACGGCATAACGCACGCCACTGTCTTTAAAATATTGATAAGCCGATACACCCCAACGGAAAAACGGTGAGAAAGTATTTGCTAAGGTACTACGCTCAATCGTGTTGATATGCTTAGAACTCGTTAACGCATTAAGCGACATATCTTCACGGATTTTACCCACCTTCACTTTTAGGCCGTTATCGAATGCATAACGCACACGCGCCATCACGATTTCAGCTGTGCCCTCGCCAAACTCAAGCAATAATTTGTGATCCCAATTACCGTGCTCACTTTCCACGTACGTACGAATACGGCGCGGGAAAAAATCACTGCCGGCATCACCGTCATTATTTGCGTTATATGCACCATTAAAGTAGTTGTAATCAAGCTGAACGCGGCCACCAAACTCAAGGTCAAATACTTTATTGCCTTTTATTGAGTCGACTTCTTTTTGTAGCTCATCCAATTGCTGTTGTAGTTTTTGTGTATCGTTGTCGGCCAACACAGAGGTACTTGCTAACGCTGCTGCAACAGCTAACGCCAGTTGTGTATTACTTGCTTTCATTGTTTTACTCCACACCAATTATTTTAGTTTTGTTGTCATTAAGATGAGCTACTGCGTACTGCCATCTGACTTCGAGCATAGTGTTAACGTGAGATTAACGAAATGTTTAGAATTTAAGCTGCATTGATCTGCTTAAAATGCATTTAGCACATAAAAACCACGCACAATATGCACAAAAAGAGATGGCAATAACTCATTGATAATAATGTTTTTTTAGCTAAATTAAGTAGGCTAAGAGGCAACATACATATACGCCCCTTAATGACTTACTTATACTTTGAAGTTGCTTACTAAGTTGTCTAGCTGTTGACACTGCTGCGCTAATGCTTGGCATGCACGTTCAGCATGATCTACTTTTTCTAGCATATTACCGCTTGATGCTGCGATGCGCTGCACATTGATATTTACGTCTTCACTTACTTGGCTTTGCTGCGTGGCAGCCGTGGCAATTTGCATGTTCATATCATTAATGATGGTGACGGCATCATTGATGCGCTGTACAGATTGCGACGCACCGCGAGAGTGCTCAATAGTTTGTTGTCCGCTTTTGGTACTGGCTTGCATTGCACTAACAGCCTGATTAGTGCCTTGCTGAAGCTTTTCAATCATGGCATTAATTTCACCAGTGCTGTCTTGTGTACGACTCGCTAACGAACGTACTTCATCAGCAACCACAGCAAAACCACGCCCTTGCTCACCGGCTCTGGCAGCTTCAATGGCTGCATTCAGTGCGAGTAAATTTGTTTGATCGGCAATCCCACGAATAACATCAAGTACTGTGGCTATATTCGTTACATCTTGCTCTAGGGTATTTATTACATCGCTTGATGCTGATATGTCGGTTACGAGTTGATTAATTAACGAGATAGTTTCTTCGATAGTCGCTTTTGCTACGTTTGCATCGTTATTTGCGTTGCTTGTGGCGCTAGCTGCATCGTTAGCATTATGGCTAACATTATCGCTGGTGGTACTCATTTCATTAACCGCCGCAGCTACCTGCTCACTTTCAACTTGCTGGTTACTGGCTTCGTTTAGCACACTGGCTGTAATAGTACGTAAGTTTGCCGTTTCAGTGCGTACCTGCTCAGCCGAACCAACAACTGCAAGCACAGTGTTATGAATTTTACTTATAAAAGTATTAAATGAACGCGCTAATGAACCCATTTCATCTTGCGATTCAATATTTAAACGCTGGGTTAAATCACCTTGCCCGCAAGCTATGTTCTCAAGTGCGAGTTGCATTTGCTTTAATGGTGCTAAAATAACAGCTGATAACAACCACGTTGTAGCAATTGATAATACAAAACTTAATAACATACCAAATTGCAGCGCATAACTTGCCGACGTTTGTTGCGCGTCAATCTCAATGAGTGAATTTGTAAGCTTAGCGTCTATTTCATCACGCATGGTGGTTACGTTTTTACGAATGCGTCCAAGGACCGTTTCCATATCTTGTTTATGTTCAGCTAAATAACTTGCGGCTAAAGCATGATCACTAAATAACCCTTGATAATAACGGGACCAAATAACCACATCGGCTTTTATATTATTGATTCGCTGTGCATTTATCGTATCGATGTAACCTGAATCAACCAACTTTAATGGACTTGAAAGACGAGCATCAACACGCGCTATATTGCTTCTATATTCGTCTTGCTGAATTAAATAGTTTTGCTTATCACCTTGGCCTAACACCATGCTTAAGCCAGCGGTTTTCACTTGGAATAGATCGCGATAACCATCTTCTAGATCATCAAGCACAGTGCGCACTTCTAAACTTATGAAGCTATTAAGACGCGCCTGCTCTTTAAATGTATAAAGAACATATCCCGACAATACAGAAAATATAACTAGGGCAACAACCACAGGAATAGCAAATTTAACTCTAAAGCTAAGATTATTTATTAATTGACTCATTTTTATCACTTATTGATTTACAGGTAGATGGACATACGAGGACGAGCAATAAAAAATAACGTTATGTACCTGAAAAAACAAATAAATTAAATGAACAAAAAGTGTAAAAAGAATAAAAGGCTTTTATATCAAATAAGATGCAAATGCTCAGTCGTAGTAAATTTAGATAAAGTGCTTCACAAAATAATTTTTTCTGTTTTATCTATCTAATCCCAAAATAGAAAGATCGTCTATTTAATAACCTGAGATCTTATTAAGTGATAGCTGATTTGTTTAGCTTTAGGTCCGCTAAATTAAAGTGTGGATTATTGTCCTTCAGGCAATGATGCATCACCAACTATGCTTTGGATAATTAATGAAGGGTGTCTTATTGAATTTATTGTTAATTTAATCAATAGTAAAGCGCTTTAAATGCATTGCTCTTATTTCACAATAATATGGTTTTATCTTAATCTTCTTATGAACAGGTCGTAACGACCTTTATGCCTATATCAAGCAAATCGGCTTGTAAGACTCTATTGTGCTGTTAAGCTACTCACTAATTTACGTATTGGTTGTGTAATGGGCATTATAGGTTATCATTTTCACTGAGATGATTGACGAGTAATGAAGTTTGAAGCGATAAAATAAGCCTATAGTTCCCTTACCGTATTGCACTATTTCATCGACATCGTAAAATAATTCAATCATGCCTGTTTCTAGTTTATCCAAGCGTTCTTAGTCAAAAGATTTATTTAATCTGAACTCTGGTTAAGATATTTACTAATATATTGAATCATAATGATATTTAAATTTATTTTTCTCTAGCCAGAGATTTTCAGTGAAAACAAGGCGAATTTACGCGTCAATAGCTAGCCTATTGCAAGTAAATTCAACGTAGTTAGCGCTGAAAATAGCTGCTTGAGATAGATTTATTATTCAGAATTCAGGTTATTTAGTTTGTTGAAATATATTTG
>NZ_PNDU01000081.1:0-30270 GCF_005886635.1 Pseudoalteromonas sp. S558
ATATATGGGGTCTATTTAATGTTAAGAAAATTACGCTAGAACAGGCAAAAATTTTTGTATCTAGTTGTTCTAAATAAAAATTTTTAACGACGTTATAGTGCAATTTAATTCGTTAAATTGATCAAAGATTTATGCAGTTTGGTATTAGTCATATTGCAATCCTTATCATAGTTATAAACTTCTATTTATTAACAATATAAAAGGAATAACCTATGCCTAATATTTTATATTTCCTGTTTATCTTCTCTTTAAGTATTATCAGTACTCAAGCATCAAGTTCAATGTTACCTGATGATAATATTGATGACTCCCAAGCATTAAAAGAGTTAATTTTAAATACTGCGGAAAATAGCGAGTTAGTGATAGAGCAACCAGGTATTTATGATATTTGCTCAGCCATCATTTTTAGAAATATTAGTAATATCGTTATTTCTGCGAAAAAAGGGGTAGTACTAAGAAAGTGTGAAAAATTTGACGGTGAATATATTTTAGCTTTTTATAACTCGCGCTTTATAACTATTGAAGGCTTCACCTTTGAAGGGTTAACAAAAGACACTGTTAATTATGTTTGGGGTGAGCAAGGCATACTCTTTGCTGGTTCTTCTGATATATCGGTACGTGATAATCAGTTTTTTAACTTTGGGGATGCCGCAATCAGAGCGACCTCTTCTCATTTATCTTCTTATGATGCGCCAATTAATTCTTTTAGAGTCAAAATCACCAATAATTACTTTGAAAATATCACGCAAGTTACCACCACTCACCCTTGGAATAATAACTTTGGTGGTACGCATGATATTACTGTTGAAAATAATATTTTTGAAGGCTTAAAAGGCTCTTTAAAATTTGCTTCCGTAAAGCCAGTGTCAAAGGGGCTAATAAAATATAATACATTTAAAAATACCAAAGGGACTGCAATTGAGCTGACCTATTATTCTGATGTTAAAATAATTGCGAATACGTTTGTAGATACAGATAAATTTATACTCAATGCCTACCCAAATAAGCCAAGCAGCGTGACAACACCATTTAATTGGGGAAATATATATTTTACGCACAACAGTATTATACGTTCTAAAGGGGGGATCAGAATACAGTCTGATGTCACAAATGAGCTCATTGACGATAAATACGTCAGAGGTATTTATATCAATAATAATCACTTTCTCAATATTGATATGACTGTTTACCCTGAAAAAAAATACTGGGATCTAATTAACTTATTCTCTCGTGGTGGGAAAAGCTATGTATTTTCTACAATTAAGAACAATACTTATAACTTACTCCCAGAAGTAAACTTTGTGAAAAAAACGAGTGGATTTATCGAAAAAAATAATACATTACTCACACCTAAAAGTGATTAGGGCGTGTTGACCTTTCGTGATTGGTTTTGGTTTAAATTAACTTTCAGTCTATTTTATAGCCATTTTAGGTTATTAATTTTTAATAACCTTGGATAAAAAATTTCTTGATTTAGAACAACAATTTTTATGCTATTCCTTTAACTGTCTTGTATTTAAGTTACACTAAAATACACCTGTTCAGTAAATGGAGTAGCACATGGACACTATTAAACGCATTATTGCGATAATCGACCCTACCAAAGACGACCAACATGGTTTGGCGCGTTCAATCGACTTAGCTAAAAAATCTGGCGCAAGTATTACCGCTTTTATGACCGTTTACGATTTTTCTTACGAGATGACGACAATGCTCTCAGGAGATGAACGTGAAGCAATGCGAAAAGCCGTTATTAAAGACCGTGAACTATGGCTAAACGATCTGGTCTCTCCTTATCAAGACCTTGATATTGAAACCCAAGTTGTGTGGCATAATCGCCCTTACGAAGCCATTATCAACACTGTTATTGAGCAGCAATATGATCTCGTTATAAAAAGCACACATCAACATGGCGCACTTAAGTCGGTTATTTTTACTCCTACTGACTGGCACTTAGTGCGGAAATGCCCTACTCCTGTATTGTTTGTGAAAGAAATGGCATGGCCTGCACACGGTAATATTTTGGCCGCTGTAAATGCTGTTAGTGAAAACGAGCAGCATATGGCGCTTAACAAACGCATTATTAAAGATGCGCAATTTCTATGTGAACTCGCCAATGCCAAGCTCAATTTAGTTAACGCCTACCCTGCAACCCCAATTAATATAGCCATTGAAATTCCTGAGTTTAATCCAGGGCTTTATAATGAGTCAGTTAAAAAACACCATATTGATTCAACCAATGAGCTTGCCGCTGAGTTTAATTTACGCCAAGAACAATGTTTTATTGAAGAAGGCTTACCTGAGGATGTAATTCCTGATGTAGCTAAGCGATTAAATAGCGAGTTAGTCGTTATTGGCACTGTTGGCCGCACGGGTTTAAGCGCAGCGCTTGTAGGTAACACCGCAGAGCATGTAATTGATAGCTTAGATTGCGATGTACTTGCACTAAAACCCGATGGTTACGTGAGCCCGATGGCAAAAAAGCGGGATTAATACCAAACTGCATAAACCTTTTAGCAAATAGCAACCCGCATGCTACTTGCTAAAATACCTTGTTTAATTTCTTTTTTAATTACACCCTAAACTCGCATATTCAGGTGGTTTGGGTATAATACGCCCCTTTATTTTTAGCAAATAACTTTGCTGTATTGTTTTACTAGGGGGCGTAATTGTCACATTCAGATCAAGCTAAAGCTCAATTTAACTTAAACAAGCTGCAAAAGCGTTTACGTCGCCAAACTGGTCAAGCTGTTATGGACTTCAATATGATTGAAGAAGGCGACCGTATAATGGTGTGCCTTTCTGGCGGTAAATTATATTAAGTGAAACAACTGTAAAGCTTACCTATCCCTTTCCTCCCTTCTGTTTTAAGTCTAAATAAAATTATTCATAAAAATATTGTAAATTAAAATAAGTGCTGTTATTTTGAGCAATACATTAACCATTCAATAAAAAATGTAAAGAATGAAAATTAGTGTTTACCCCGTAGGCTCCAGAAGGTTTATTACTTTTGTCAATGAATACCAAATCCCTGTAGAACCGTTAGCAAATGCTTTTATTTATGAACATTATTTAAATGCTTCATTTTCAACTAAAATCAGAATTGCTAATGAATTAAAGATCGTTTTAGAATACTTTCAAATGTTTGGAATCAAATTAGATAAGCGAATCGCCTCAGGAGAGCTTTTATCCGCCTCAGAAATCAGTCATTTTTATGGGCAAATGATGTTGAGAAAAGGTACATTCGGCAATACAAAAAAAATTAGTAGTTTTTCCACTATAACAGATAAGAATATACGTAACGCTATTGTAGCTTCACAGCACTCGTCAGCCAAAGTTTCAACGGGAACAAGAACTGGAAGGTTAAGGACACTGAGAAATTATCTTGAATACTTATTTATTTATTATCATGACGATAGGATTGTACCATCAATACTAAACGAGTCTTTTGCAATGATGGTAGCTAAACTTAAAGCTAAAGAGAGATACTCATTTGATCACAATCCTGCACACCCAGTACAACTGGTCGAAAGTGTTATTCCAGATGAGATTTATAAACAACTTCATCAAATCGTATTACCTAGCAACCTCCTCAATCCATATAGATCAAATAAGCTTAGAAATTACTTAGTCTTTTCATTATTAGATCAAACTGGGATGAGACGAAGTGAACTATGCAAGTTAAAAATATCAGATTGTCAATTTCATGATTCGTACAATAAAATTAAGGTTTATAGTACGCCTGATGACAAAGATGATCCGCGGTTAAATAGACCAAATCAGAAATCAGGTAGGCCGCACATGTCTGGTATAAAAGTCAGCTTAATGAAAGAGCTAGAATTCTATATCAAACATGAAAGGAGCAAATACAAATATGCAAAGACCCATGATTTCGTCTTTGTCTCAGGTGGGAATAGCAAAAACACTTCCGGCTTACCTATTTCCAGAGAATTAATCAACTATATGTTTTCAAGATTATCTAAGCACCTTAATTTTAAGATCAATCCACATTTATTAAGGCATAAGTGGAATGAAAATCTAAGTATAAAAGCTGCTTTGATGGGTTATGATCGAGAACAAACAGAAGATTTAAGAAGAAATGCTATGGGGTGGGAACCGGATTCGAATATGGGTCGTGTATATAATGACAAACACGAGCAATTAATTGCAATTGAGTTAATGACAAAACACCAAGGTACTGTAGATGGCTCAGAATAATAAGCGCCAGTCTCTAGTTAATTGTAGTTTTGATGTAACTCATCAATTTACTGCACAATCCGGCTTGACTGTGAAAGCACAAGATAACTTATGGGTGTTATCCGCAACGGGGAAAGGAAGGTTTGTAGACGTCACGTGGCTTCATGAGTTCGAGGGTTGCGAAATTACTAAAAACATATTACTCGACACTTTGATACATTACGCAGAGACTAAAACCGCAGGTACTGTCTCAACGCAGAAAAACGCGGTTTTTAGCGCTTTTCCACATGCTTTTCGAAGTTTGCAAGAGTTTAGATCAAATTGGCAACAACTTGGAAATTCAGCTAAAAAGACACTAAAAGGGTTTATGAGCACATGTGTTTTAAAACTAAATCATAAACACTTAATGAAGCATTACGAAATAGCTAATACCTATCAACATAAACCAAAGTTTAATGCTCTTCATCCTACAAAAGGAAGGCTTACTGACTTCGAGTATGACTCAATTTTAGACAATCTAAGGGCACTCTCGGCACAACTACCCATATCCCCCCCGCAAATATTAAGTTTTTATCAATCTCAAGGTGTAAATGGCCGACCAACCTTTAGCTACTATAAAAAAATTCTTTCATATCGATTAATGGTACAGATAGCAAGACGTCCAAAACAAATTTCGATTCTCAAATGGTGTGATGTACTGCCTGTTGGCATTTCGTTTGGCGATGCTAAAGTGAATCATGAGCCTACTTTTACTGGCGTTAAATTATTACATTTAAGAAGTTTTAAGATTAAACAAAGTAATAATGAAAATTGTTTCAGAGCTACACCAGAGAAATGGACAATTCCGATTAGCGAATCATTTTCTTCTATATTGATGAAATATCGAGAAATATATAAAAAAGGAATCTCTTTAGCGCTACAGAATTATGGGGAGAAAAACAGCGATGCAGTTGCATCAAAGCTTATAAACTACTGTCCAATCTTTCCACAAAGAAAATTGTTTAACAGTGATTTGTCTAACTATGAGTTAGTTCAAGCATTAATGAGTAAAAATTCGATACTCTTCCATTTGTCTGAAAATGACATTACGGGATATCAATCAATTATAAATAACGGACTATCTGAACGGCACGGCTCTGTTAAAGGAAATAATAATCGGCTAAGGCACACTTGGCTATGTAATGCTGCACTTGAAGGAAAGCCTATCCAAGATATTAGTAAAATTACTAATGTGACTATTCCTGCGGCAAGAAGTTACCTTCAATTAGGGTTAAAAGAGAGGCAGTTTATAGATGAAAAGTATGCCGCTAATAGCCTGCTCAGAAAGGCTTTTAATCCAATTCCAATGGTAAGCAGTGAAGACATATTGATTCTTAGCCAGACAAATGGACCTATAGGGATTGAAAAAGATAAGTTTACATGTCAAACATGTGAGCACAAATCTCGCATGGTAAGGCCTATCCCTTGTTATGGTTGTGCCAATTTTAGACCAATATTAGAAGCCGATCATGAATCAATTCTCAAAGAAGCATTAGCAAAACAAAAGTTTCTCGAAAATTTTGGCAGTAACGAAAAAAAATCTGGAGCGTATAATCGTTTAACTAAAGCAATTGCTTATATAAAATTGACAATTGCAATATGTAACGAGTCGATATTGAAGATGTCGGCATTACCGAAATAAGTATGAAAACACTTAATAAATATAAAGTAGAACTACAGTCATTTATATCGAATAATCGACTTAGCATTCCTGATAATGTTTATAGTATTGATGGACAAAGCCCGAGTTGGGAGGACCCTGTTTGGTATATAAAAGATCCAGACACTGGAGTATTACATCGTTATCTTTGTATAAAAGCGAAAAAAGGTATAAAAAGAGAATCAAAAGACACTATCTTCCGACTAAAAAGCAATTACGCTTCAAAATTATTTCATGAACCATATGCTACACTTTTAAAAATTTACACTCTAGCAGTGCAATCGATGAATATTGTAAATAACTCAAAACAGCAACGAGTTGTAACTGCATGCCAGATACTTACCGAGGCGCAAAAACATGGTTGCCTAAATGATGTATCGGTTAAGTTTTGGAGTTCAAGTAATCTTGGTAATATCTTTTGGGATTTTTGTAAAAAAAACAAGCTAATCTCTGGTCGCTCACGGCCAATCCATAAGGACCGTGAAAGAGGTGCTGATGTGTCTGCCGAAAGAAGTACAAAGCATTTGAAAATGACATCCGATTCAATGATTTATGCCCTTGGGGACATCTTTAATATAGTGTTCGAACATATCGATATAGACGGCACTCTTAGACAAGGTAAAGAAATTGATATTCAAGATGCAATTTCCATTACTGTCGCCTTATTAGGGTTAGCCTCACCTAACAGGCTAAATAGTGAAATTCCTCTCCTTCAAAATCAAAAACTAAAAACACTTCGTCCTAAAACAGGTGAACCAATTTATTACCTCGACTGGCCAGGCAGCAAGGGCTTTCAAGATAATCAAAATCATGTACTTAGTGTTTTAGAGCCACATGTAAGAAAGGCAATAGGTTTTTTTCACTATTACTTCATGCCAGAACGTCATTTTATTCGGTTTCTTAAGAATAGAAAGCAATCATGGAAAGCTATTTTACAAAATTTTACTATTGATAAAGAGAGAGTGAGGTATATTGATTTTAAAATTCCTCCTAATACTTTTTCTGTTGCATATGCGTTAGGATTTTATCCTGTAAACTATTACATTCCAATTGTTAAAAATAGTAAATATGTTTGCATAAGTGACTCGGGTAGAAAGGTTAAATATCTATATATGCGAAAGTTGAATTACGAAACAAAACGCCGATATAAGGTAGACGATTTTTTTGAGCACAAACATATTGCAAAGCTCAATCTAGACGACATTTTGCTTAATACAACAGGAGCAAGCAGCAGAAATGGTGTTTATGCAGCACTAAAATCGAAATTCATAAACCCAATCAAACGTAAGGAACTAGCGTTACCTTTAATAACTAATGTGTTGAGCCTAGAGCAAGCTGTATTTGACGTAATAAAAAAAGAAATTCCCACCTTTCCTCTTTGCTATGCCGACTCCGAGCAAGGCATAGATATGGAAAATGCATTATTTTGTGTTTCGCCAGCAAAGCATGGAATAACAGTGGCCAAAGGAATGGCTGGTAGTCCACTTTATATTTACCCCATTAGTAAAATTAAGTCACTATTTCTAAGTCGGCTGCATGGCCATAAGAAAACAAGCCATCTTAATATATTTTCCAAGTACGGGTTTGGTTATCAAAAATTGCGCCTCCATTCTCTTAGACATTTCAGTAACACTCAAGCAGAAAAAGGTGGGATTCCACTAAGCCTCATAGCAGCTTGGTCCGGAAGAAGTAGTATTAAGCAAACCCTCGAATATATTCACACATCTGATGAAGACAAAACTGATAGATTGATATCGACGCTAAATTTAGATGATTCAGAAAAGGATATTAGAATAATATCAAAAGAGGAGCTAAAAAACTCACATACAATGCCTGCTAGTGTTACCGAAACAGGAGTATGTGTTCAGGAGCTTAGCGTAACCCCATGTAATTATATTAACGATTTTTTAAGTGGCTGCTTTGGATGTGAAAGTGCTTGCTATATTTGTGGTGACCAAGAAGCTATTAGTATGCTTCAATACGATTTAGAATTTCAAAAAGTAAGATTAAAGAAACTCAACGAACGTAGTGATGGGTTCGTCTCTAAGATGGATCGAGATTGGTGGTTAAAACACTCAAAAGGTACATACATCCTTAAGGAGCTCATCAGCATTTTAAAAGCCCATAAACATGGTTCATTGGTTCGTATTTCGCAAGATAGCAAGCAGTTCTATATAACTAATTTGGAAACTAAAGCAATTAGTGAGCACAAGTTGTTCTTACCTTCAGAAAAGCAATTACTTGAAGCATTTCAGGTAGATTCACCAGATAAAATATCCGTTCCTGAAAGCATGGGATTAATTTTAAACTCATTTAACTTAGGTAAATAAAGTTGATTATGCTACCGAGAT
This sequence comes from Pseudoalteromonas sp. S558, assembly GCF_005886635.1. Classification (NCBI taxonomy): domain Bacteria; kingdom Pseudomonadati; phylum Pseudomonadota; class Gammaproteobacteria; order Alteromonadales; family Pseudoalteromonadaceae; genus Pseudoalteromonas; species Pseudoalteromonas sp. S558. The sequence continues at coordinate 8,248 of NZ_PNDU01000081.1, forward strand.
ATATAATTTAGAAATACATTTATGTCGTCGTATTATCCAGTCTAAATAGGTCTAAGAAGAGAAAATTTTTATGGCAGCAAGAGCAAAAATCACTGAAGAAATGCAATTTAAAATTGAGCGAATGATTTGGCTTTGGAAAGGGAAGCTAACCTGGGATAGCCTAGTTAAGAAAATACTAATTGATTTTGATTTGAAAATTTCACGACAGTCCTTAAAAGACTATGCCGGTATATATTCATCATATAAGAGAAAAAAAATTCAGCCTACAGATACTTATATTAAAGCTGCGCGCTATGCTAACTCAAATGATGAAGATACTGCAGCGCAAATCGAAAAATTGAAAATTGAAGTTCAACTAAAAAATAAAATAATAAATGAACAAAAAAGGTTTCTGCAACGAATTCTACATAATGCTATTGATATTCCTGCTTTAAAGGGTAACTTAGATATTTTGATTGCCGAAAGACCTGAAGATAAAATGTAATGGGAGTTGAATTATCTAATACAAATATATCAATCTAATAATTTGAGTAATATAATCTGTAGTAGCTCATATCCGATCTTACAGTTTAAAAGAACGGGTTTAGACTTCGCCTGACAGGCGGCTTTGAGCGATAAGCAGTCAGTCGTATTTTTACATTGTATGACTGCTTCAAGCTCATTGCAGTCGTTGATATTTAGATAAGTGAACGTTAATAAATTGCCAGTAGAAAATTTAGAACCCTCAATTTAAATAATAAAACTCATGGGTAATGTGCCACTGTTCATAGAGTATCAACCTGTTGTAGATATAATGGGGGACATCTCCTATTATTCGTTCTAGAGTGAAATTCGTATAACAGCGAGGGTGATATTTTGTTGCCTAGCGGAGCCAAAACAATAGTCAAAATTGATATTTTTGAGCATTTCTGCAATAAGTTAACCTCTATACACTTCATTCACATTTGAATGTACTTACCTCTTGATATTTAATGAATTGACTTTATTATCATTTAGTTGAGTAGAAATAATTTAATTACATTAAATATGTCAAAATTGGATTGGACTAATTAGTAGATGGAAATAATGATTTATGGCTAGGCATGATTTTACTCCAGCAGATAAAAGGTTATTAGCAGAACGAGTCGGTTTTCATTGCTCAAACCCTTCTTGTGGTGTTTCCACAATTGGACCATCTATTATTCCAAATGAAAAAGAATATGTAGGTGTCGCTGCTCATATTTATTCCGCCTCCATTGATAATGGACCAAGAGCCAATCCTAGCCTTTCAGAAGAGGAACGGAGTAATATTTCTAATGCTATTCACCTATGTAATAAATGTTCAACAATAATTGATAAAAACAAAGGTACGGGATATTCGGCAGAAGTTTTGTTTGGTTGGAAGTCATATTCTGAAGGCGTAGCAAAGTCAAGGATATATATTGAGAAGCCTTTTGTATTGTTTAAAACAGTGGACTTTCAATTTCTAGAAAGTGACTATTCAACAGCGTTATCTTGCACTGGCCTTAATGAGAAAAATGTTGAATCTTGCCCATCAAGCGAAGCAATCATTTCGGATATTACTAATAAACTTCAATTAGCAAATAAATGTATTATTAAAGGGTGCAGTGGAAGTGGAAAATCATTATTAACTTACCAAGTTGCATATAACTTTTATAAGCAGGGTTACGCAGTATTTAGCATCCACAAAGAGTTATTTACAAATAACTTTACTCTTGCTTCACCTCAGGACAATTCTGTCTTAGTGATAGATGATGCACAAATACTTGACCCTAAGTTTTTTGAGATTATTCTAAGTAGTGCATATAAAAGCTGCTTAATACTTGCTAATTGGAACTCAAGTACATCAATTGACGATGGCTTCTTAAGAAATTACCCTTTTGTTGAAATTTCACCAATATCTCAGGTCAAAATGCTGGAAAAGTATTGTTTAGAGAATAAAGATCAAATTTCAGAAACTTTAAAACTTATTGGTTTGAAAACTAACAAAAAAGACCATCACGATAGAATCGATGCTAGGATTTTTAGGGCTTCTAGAGAAAGTACCCCTTGGTTATTTAATTATTCTTTAACTGAGGGGTGGAATGCTGCTAAACAAGATTTAGATTTATTAGAAAACGATCAAAAACTTAGCATGGCTGTTGTAACCGTCGCTATTTTTCAGTTTGCGACGTTAGATAATGGTGTTAGTAAGCAAACTATATTGACTGCACTGAAGCAGTTCAATAATGATAGCCAATGGCTTCAAAAAGCCGAGACAGTATTAAACAAATATTGTGTGTCTATCGAAGGTAACATTAAGAACAAACACTACGAATACTCACGGCGAGTTTTGAAACTATTTCTGTCACAAAACAATTCCGCTGACGAATTAGAGTATCTTTTAAACCTTATCGCCTTGATTCTGAAAACAGATGCTTACCTCGCAGGTCATTCTAATTTGATTGAGTTTATCATATTTGATTTTAGAAGGGGGAAGTACGAATTAAATACACGAGGTATAACCGAAGAGGTTACTTTAAACCTTCTTGCTACCACAATTACAATACAAGATGCACCAGCGATAGTAACTAAATTAAACTCATTAATTCGACTTAATAAAGATGTTTTAAGCCTGTTGAAAAAAGACAGTTCCATACTTGAAAAATGGCTTCTAGATGTTTGCCGAAAAACTGCGTATCAATTAGGAAATTTGATTAACACTTTGTCCAATGAAGATAATAAATTTCTGACAGTATCTGAAAAGCATATTAAAGTTGTTTTTAACGCTATGATTAACGCCCAGATTGAAGATAGGTCTAGGTTTTCATATCTATTAAGCCGAATGCAGTTCTTTGTTGATGAAAAATGTAAGGACTACCAAAAAAATCTATTTGAGACATCTACGTTTGAAATAAATGTATCAGCGTTTTCTAATGACACTGCTTGTTATCAGTTTTCAAAATTAATTGACGAATTAGCATACATAAATAATGATTGGGTTGATGAACAAGTAAAAAATAATATAGAAGGTATAAGCGAACTATTGAACAAAGACTTAATGAATGCTTATAGTTCTTTAAGGGATTTGTTTAGCCACTACTTCGGTGTAACTGCTGCAATTTTAGGTATTAAGTTAACTGATTCGAGGCTAAAGAAAAGGGCGAAACGTCTAGCAAGTAAACTATCGATCAATTCAATTTTAGAAGCCTTTGAAAGCCTAGAGATAGTAGACGTACAAGAGTATGGAGATATAATGATATTTCTAGCCTTATACGATATGAACAAATTAAAAGAAATATCAGATAAGTTTAATTACGATAGGCTTTTTGAACTTTATAAAAGCGATGATAAGTTAGACCATTATCACAGAGCACTTATCGCTATATTGCAAAATGCAGATAGCCAGAATTACCAAGATTATGTTGCTAAAACAATCAAAAAGTACCAATATATTGATCAACTGTTTGTAGCTTTATCTCCTGATTTCTCTCTTAATGAAATTCAAAATGGTACAAGGTATAAAATTGATTTCGGAGGGCGGTTAGAGTGTAAAAATGAACTCCTAATATTAGCGGAAATTATGAAAGAGGATGGTGGGGTATCATTAGTCAAAAGAATACTTGAAGAAAATATTAGCGAAATTTCAGATGCGATTTTTGACAATGCAACGAACGTAGACAAAACAAAATCCAAATTTTCTCTTTTAGTTTTTATACATAAAAACTTGCCAAGTATATTTAACGAAATTGTTAAAGACCAAGAAAATGTTCTTGTATTGATAGAAAAAATTCGCCGGTTAATCAAAGGAAAAAAACAAGAAAAGGTGTTTGCTCAATTTTACGTATTCCTGCTAAAAAACTACTCTAATCAGCATGTACCGCAAGTTGCAGAAATCGAAAAGCAATATCCCAGTATTATTAGGTTTGATATTACTCAATATGAATAAAAGCCGATTATTACACTAGTTCTACAGCATTAAGGAGGGTTGTAGGTGAAGTAGCCAAATAATGAGCCGTAGCTTGAATTGATTTATGACCTGCTAATTCCTTGATAACATGAATACCAACTCAGCTATCACAAAGTTTTAAAGTTTAGGACACCCATCAATTGAAAAATAAAATTCATGGCTTTCCAAAGTTTTAGCATTAGGCTAACTTTGTGCACAAAGTGATCATTAACAATTATATGATGAATGACGGCTATGGTGGTTTTGCGACCATCAGTATAGACTTAAATTCAAATACTGAATGTCCGCAAATGGCACTTATGCGACTGTCAAATTTAATTGAGTCCTACTGTTCAAACCTCGTTTAAATTATGCGCGATGTAAGCAATATCATTGAGCTCTTCCCATTATGCTATAACTGACTGTAAGAACATGTTTGAGCTTCTTGTAAAGCTAGATAGCTTCTATTTCATGAAAATCGATTCCAGTAAGGTTATTCTCTTTTATTAAAGAGTAAAAACTATTTTCTGCATCTGTAGTTATGTAACTCAATCCCGTTTCTTTTGTGCGAAATAAAGCTGTATTTTCTACTTTTGACTTATCTATTACTAAGCGCTTGAACGGCTTTATCATTTTTATTTCACCACGTTTATTATAATTGTGCTCAGTAAGGTCATGGTTTAGAGCATCTTCAAAACCAACTAGGTTTAGCGCATACCAAGTTTCACCTTGCAAATCACATTTAAGATATTCAACATTGTGTCCTAAATTAGGTTCCATTATTGCTTTAACTTCTTTTGATAAAACATAAGAAGTAGCTCCTAGTCCTGCAATATCTGGTATTTGAAGCCCAGCGTTTACATCATGCTCGTCAATGAGCCAGTTAACTCCAAGAGTGCGCCAGTTATCTATCATTGAATGGCCATCAAAAAGTAAAATTTGGCCTTCTGTTAATTGCATCGTTTGCTCGAAACCTGTTTCATTGAGGTAAAGGTATAAATCAGGGTTTATATTAAAACCATATACTTTATTAAAACTTTTCATATTATTAAACCTGAGTTCCACTTAGTTTTGTATGGATTGGGAATTCACCATCTTCAAGGCCATCTGAAATTTGACGTAATGCTTCAATTATCCCTCTGTGTCCTAATCCTTTGTTGATTGACTGGTCAAGAAGAAACTCTACATTCAAATAATATTTTTTCGTATGGATGGTTGCGTGTGCATAAGCGTCAGGGATTGACTCCAGAGGAACGTGAGCTTTATGTAACGGTAAATATACGCCATTAGCTTCATGATCAATGTCAATACCAAATGCCGCTAACCGCATACGAGAACGTGCTGCTCGCATGGCATTCCAAGAGACAATATGATGTGCGGCTGTATTTTTAGGAAGCTTTCCTCTACCAACTTTAGCCATATTTTCAGCTAACTTCTTGGAGTGGCTTTTCATGTGTTGCCATTGAATATGGCGAGAATATTTCAAATCATCTTCTGTAATGATTCCTTTCTGATAGCGGGTAGAGTCAATGACTACATTACGATAATAAATTGCAAAAGCCTGTGATTTAGCTTTTGCTTGGACTGAGTCGCCGGTAACAGCTAGTATGTCTTGCTCTAATTCTTGGACAGTAACTTCTTCATAATCTTGACGCATTGAACATTCCTTTTCAAAAACAATGTGCTTAATTAAATTAACACCGATGTTCATATGATGCCCAAATCAAATAGATTAAACAAGACAATATAAGGTACTCAATAGGTTGGGCTTCAAGGAAACTTGAAAGTGAACTCTGTTAACAAACATTTTTGAATGTTAGATCTGATTGAAGACTGTTAACTGAATCTGAAAGATTAAGCTAAGATTTATATACATAAATACATATTGCTAATGACCGCTTTTTGGGACTTTGCTAATAGCCGACACCGAGCGAAAAACAGACGGTCGATCTAACTCATTTTGGACATTTTTGAGTTACGAGTCGGCACAAAAATGACTAATTTTAGATTCGATAAAGTATGGAATAGCTCTGAACCTATGGCCAATCTTTCTCGGCAACAACAATCATAAAAAAGGCAGTTCTTCCATCGCGTTTGGCGCTATCTATGCCTTTGACTAGACTAAATAATCACTTCTGTTTTGCTTAAAATCAGGCAAACTGAAGCTGACTTAAAAATTAACTACACTAGTTCTTTTATTTTTCTAAGGTGCTGTAAGTAAATTGGAATTTTCACAGAGCCTTCGCTCCAATACTGCTGAGATTTTGACATTTTGCCAGCAAGCTCAGAAGTTAGGTATTTATAGTTTTCTACTAGCCTATCGCTGCCGATAGGAGAGATTTTCTCTGATGCTAGCTTCTCTGCATATGCTTGAATGTGCTGGCGCATCTCAAATTTAGATGTTCCTGGAGTTTCTTCTTCAATGTTACAAAAATCCAAAAATTCACTAATTTCGGTTTCAGTCTCATTGCAAAGCGCTAGTATTCCTTCGAGATCAGCAACACAACAGAAGTGTACATTTTTCAGAGGTATCTTACCAGCAACTGCTTCATCTATCCTTTGTCTATACTCATCCCCTATATAAGAGGCTAGTTTAACACCATTACCAAGGTAGAAGTCTTGGTGAGTCACTATAAGAGCATATCTGTTATCAAAATCAGCAAGATCACCAAAACCAACGCCATTTAACTTATCTGCACATTCAGCCGCTTGTTTAATACCTTTCAGATGAGTATCTCTTAACTTGTCCTTAATAATATTGCTCTGGTCAGTCACAAGAATTTTTTGGTTGGGTTCTACGCCCTTTGCATCAATAAATATCGAAGTTTCGTTCCGTTGATGTAAGAAGTCGACAACCTTACCTTGAATTTTGTTGTCTCTGTAAACTTCCATCAGTTGCTCTTCTCTTGTCGTCTCAAAATTATATGCATCAAAAACATATGCTAAATAATTTTCAAACTCTTTAGTAAATTTGTCTCTAAAACCATTAGAATCAGCAGTTTTAAGAGTTCTGAGAACAAACTCGCTCAACCCGATACTTGCAATATATGGATGAACGGTTGATATACCCTCAGGTAGAATGAGTATTGGTTTCTCAAGCAATAGTGGTTCAGAAAAATACTCTTCCGCTCGTACATCTCCATCGCCTCTAGTTTTTCTCCTTCGGTGTTTCATTAATTTTTGCAACTGCTCAAAGTTAGCTCCAACTAAGCTAAGGTATTGTTTAATCACGAATACTGGATATGATGGTGATAGTTTGGGTAAGAACTCTTCGTACTTAATGACTGGCTTATTAGACGAGTAAAATATAGAAAAGAAAAACACCGACAAAACAAAAAAGTCTTCCAAATCAATATCAGTCTGAGCTTTGAAATTATCTCGAAAAGATCGACTTGCACCATCATTGCACATTATTGAAAACAACCTTACCAAGAAATAGTTGTGTACTATCTGGTTCGTTTGAAATCTAAGTTGTGATAGTAAGAATGCTCTTAGAGACAACCAAGCATTATCTTCATCGGCAAATTTTAAAGCTTTTCCTTGTAGTACCCAAATTTTGTTCAATATATTCCAAACATCTTTTTCATTTGCAGGAATAGCGCCTTCAATGGGTTCTAGTTCTAATGTCCACTCAAGCATTAGGCAGACAATCCAAGGACGACCTATTGCTTGAGGTTCATCAGGATATACGGTATGCAGTCGAGTAAGTAAATGTTGTACTACAGATTCTTTTGTGTAGCGTGTTATCGAGTTTCTTATCTTATGGGCATCTCTACTAAATGACATCAAGTAATCCCACTAGCAACAATGCAAAAACGGTTAAACAAGTCATGAGCAACCAGATGATTTGATGAGCAGCTTCTTTCATGAGCACGGATTTCTCCTTGTAGTTTCATTACGATCGAGGTTTGATAAGATCTTAATATCTAGACTGTGTAGTATTAGTAATATTTAGTCAATCTGGTTTTGTTTGAATTAGCCTAAAGTCACACTGCCAAAACATTTTGGGGCATAAATAATTTATACCGGAAAGGTTGCTTTTAGCACAAACAGTGCTATTTACTGTAAGATTTGATTCAACTCTAAAATTCGAGTTTGGCAGATAAAGTTAAGACTTATTCATATAAGGTTCATATTCATATAAGGTTGCTATGCTGTGAATCCATGTTTAAGGCCATTTACGATTTGCCTTATAAGCATTCTTCCTCGAATTGTGTGTATCACCGATATAGGTTTCTTATTATTAAACTTCAAATTTGGTTCATTTAACCAAATATTCCAACGTTTGATATCTTGAAAGTAATCAACACAAATTGAAGTGATTTTAGCAAGTTCGACTAGATTCTCAGATACCATGGGATTTAACACATTTGAAGTATTAGCTTCTAGCTTTGCTATTTCGGCGCTAGACCCTATAGCCTTAGATAATGTGCAGGTGTCCCACCCTAGTTTAGATTGCAACAATAAAAGACCATTGCGATGAATGCCTGAGGATATAATATCTATTTCCACTAGAGGGTTGGAACTTAATGTTATTTTATCTGAGCTGACCAATGCTACGAAATCTATCTTTTTAGATGTTGACTCCATTTATACTCTCTTCAAAAGTAGCTATTAAACTCATCTAACTTTAACAGCAATATACATAAATAATGAATAAAAACTGTTATTTTTTGAAAAGTATCAAAATAAAACTCCATCGAAAATAATGTTTAGCATAGCCAGCAATTATGCGATAAATCAGTTTGAAAAATTTCAGCGTTATCTTGATTTTGACAAGCTCAGTATTGATAAGAACCACGCAGCGAGAGCCATAAAACCGCTCTTGATAGGCCGAAAAATTGACTGCTCTCAAATATCAGTAATGATTTATTACGAGTACCATACTTTATAGCCTTGTTTAAATTACAAAGGCCAACAACCTTATGGTGTACAACTATATCTCTATCTGCTTTGAACACCTTACTGAGCAGCCGAACAACTTTGAACCGCCATTACTTAAGAAAATTAAGCTAACCCAAGTGTCGATAGCTATTAGCTTACTAAATAGTTAAACCGAAGCTCTGTAAATTACTATTATTTTTTCATTTTGCTATGAAGACCTTGACGCCGCCTCTGCCGCTTGCTCTGCTTGATATGGTACCTCATCTAATAGCCTCTCATACATTGACATTGCCTGTTCTTTAATAAGCGGAGTTGTTCTTTGTAAGGTGACTGTTAACTCAATTAGTTTGTCTACATCCTGTATATAGCTGCGAGTATTATTTTTTAGTTTCTTATCAAGAATAAATTTTACTATGAGTAATATAGCGCGAAGTGATTTTGGCCGAGGATTGATATTGACTAATGCTTCAAGTATGTTGTTCGGATTCAGAAGCTCTACAAGCTCGGGCTGCTCAGATAAGAATAAAAGCAGTTGTAAAGTTATATCATCTTGGGGCAGCTTCTTATTAAATGGGAATAGTGAGTTAAATGCAGAGGCGATTTGCATCTTATCTCTTCGGGTACAGCTCATAAGCATATCATGTGAGTTTGATCGAATATTACCTTGGTAATACCAACCTGAAGCTGCAGCATAAATTCCTCCTTTATAAACTGCTACATTTCCTGACTGCAACAAACTATCCCAATAAGCTGCCATTGCTTCACTTGCACGATTTGAGATCACTAATCCTGATATCAGTTCGGCGGCAGCTTGCTTACAAGTATCATTACTAGTTCCCCACTGCATTAGAATTTGCATTAACAGCGATTCATTCAGCCGCTCTACTAGCGCCCATAACGTATGAACAAGTATAGGGCTTTCAAATAGTTCAGGAATAGACGTAAGTAAATTTTCAAATAAGGCATTGATCTTATCTTCATTTGCCCAGTATAGATGCTCTCCCTGTACAGTTAATATAAATTGCCAGTTGCTTTCTGATTTCGATACTTGAAGGTAGGTCAATAGAATGCAAATCCATTGATCGTAATCTGGTCTTGGTCTGGCTAATAAACCCATACAAATTGCATTTAAAATGTTAATGCTGGGAGTTGAGCTATAACTATATCCTCCTCGCCTTTTAAACAAAATAGCATCGTCATTTGATTGTTCAAAACAATCAATAGAATCGACTCCTTTGTCAATTCGCTGATGGAGATACTCAACAAGAAGAGCTATCTCAATGGAATTAAGCCCTCTATCCCTGCGTGCTATTTCCTCATAGGCTCGTGCAACTCCGCTCACCCAATCCTTATCGGTAAACCCCTTTGAATTTAAAACGTTTATTAATGTCTTTATTTCATTTGTTGTAATGGTCTTAATAGAACTTAACTGGGCGATAGCATCGCCAGCAATTCTTTCATGTACGCTCTTAACAAAATGGGTTTGTAGCATGAAGATAGCTTTTTGAGGCTCAGAAGTTGTAAATTGGCTGAATGCTTGTGAAAATGCAGAAATATCCGCACCTATCCTGTGTTGCCACCTAGTTTCTGTAACGATAGAGGGGTTACTAATCTTATCGAGCATATTCATAATATTTTCAGAAGACGATGATTTCATTTGCTCAGCTGACATCGGCGAACTAATACACGACAAGGTAGCTGTTTGGCATCGTTGGCCTATTTTAAGTTGCCCATAGGTCTCACGTTCGGATATTTGTCGTCGGCGGCGGGGTGTTAACACCTGACTTGGCAATCGTGCGAGTAAAGATAAGCGATATTCTTCATTTTTCAGACGAATATAACGACGGGTCTTTACGTCTGGGCAGATGTTTAGAGGGTAAAGTGTATAATTTTCTATAGCATCTCTAACTAATTCTGCTTGTGATAAGCTCCAGTGAGGTGAGCTTTTCTCAAGCAACATCATAGTTAAATTTCCTTTAACAGAGTGCATCATATTTTGGTCATCGCTAAAGTAGCCATTACCAATGCAAAGTCTAGACTCACTCTCTATAAGGTAACTTACAATATCAGAAATTAGTACTATTGGGTTTGAAGCAAAAGCTATTACTAATAATGATTGAACTTCATCAAAATATACACATGAATATTTTTTCACCGTCAAAATAAATTGAGACGGATTGTTAGTAGCTAAATGAATTAACGCCTTTTTTAGAATCCCAACTATTCCGCCCTTTTCAGTGATTTCATCGAAGTCATCGCCTAAAGTGACAGACCTTCTAAAAGTTCTTGAAATTTCCTTTTGTGCCTCACCTTCACCTAATATTTCTATAAACCATGGAAACAGAACCTCTATGAAAGTTGAGGGGTCATCAGTTATATAGCTTTCAATCGATAAAGGAGAGTCCCATAAGATTTTTTCGCGGTCAATATATAACCAAGCTTTTAGTAATTTTAATGCAGAGACATGTTTTGAGTTTTCGAATAAACCTTGAATGTATCTCGAAATCAAATGTGTATCAATTATTTTTGTTGATATAATAGCTTCTACTAACTGGATTGCTCCTACTGATGATGCTTTTGCTCCAGATAGCACATGGATAATAGCCGTATGATACTGTCCACCTTTCCAGTAGTTTTCGATCAAATAAATAACGTTATTTTCATCAAATTTAATTTCCTCAATCAGCCATAAAATCACATCATCCATAAGCATTGTATTTTGAATTAATGACGGAAGTTCATCTGCTAAATATTCGCGCCAAAGACTCCACTTTCTTGCAGTCTTTGAAATAGCCCTCGATGCAAGAGCATCACCGCCTTCTATTACTCGAAAGATTCGCTCAGCGTCTTCGAAGTCTGGGTTTATAGTCAGTGTCATAACATCGATCAGAAGGTGATAAATATGTTTACGTACAAACGGATCAAACAATAGCCTATTCATTGTTTGCTGATACTGAGGCTTATCATGCTCTAGGAGATACTCTAGCCCTCTTAATATGGTACTTCTCGAAAACAGTCCATTTTGTTTTTCAAGAACAAATTCGTAAAAATTGCTATCTCCAGTAAGGAAAGATTGGGACTGGAAGTCATCTAACCAGGCTTGGTGGCTGAAGCCGATATTGTCGCCAAAACTTACAAGTATACCTATTGATTCCAACTTTGTGAGTAGTGGTTGATATTCGAAAATATATGCACTAATGGGGCGCCGAAGAACCTCTTCGCGAACCATGTCGGAAGCTAAGCGTTGCAAAAATTTGTCGCATTGTTCCTTCAAAGGGTCATTTGCCAGCTTTTTCATAAGCCATCGTGATAATAGATTTTTAGATGTAATCTCCATTTTATTATCGCCGGCTTTAACTAGACTAACATATAGGCTGAGAGCAAAGGGAGTTTGGATTGTTGGATACATCGATGCTGGAATACTAGCTTTATGAATGTTTATATCTTCAAGAAAGAGTTCGACGTCTTCCTTAGATAAAGGATTTAGGCTAATCTCTTTAGCATTTAGCTGAGTAAATCTAGTATCAAAACTTGCTTCAAATGGTCTTGAGGATGCAATTATGTGAATCGGGTACGTTTGTCGAGCTTCGAAATGTTCTTTTAAGCCTAAAATGAGGTCTATTAATACTCTAAATCGGCTGGAACTTTGATCCATAACCTCACTGACAGCATCCATTTGGTCGATAATTAATACAAGAGGAGATTCTTGAGAAAGTTCAAGTAAAGAGAATACTAAACCACCCTGACCTTCACATTTTAGAAAGGATGCTAGATCTTCGAGGTCGTTGATATCTTTATCTAACTCATCAGCTTTAATCGCTAAAATAGTGAACTGGGTATCAAGTAACCTTTCATAAAGGGAAGAAAGCAGTGAAGATTTACCAGAACCTGCTCCACCTATGAGTAGGTAACATTCGCTTCCCCCTGTCCTTAAACTATGTTCTAGTGTTTCTTGCTCAGGGCGTTTTATAAAGCGATTCTCAATAGTCTTTTGCCAATTATGAATTGGTAAGCTTGCGTGCTTTAAATCCGCTAACTCCAGTTTATGGCTAAATGAACCATCATAGCGTTGATGGATATCTTGAGGTAATTTGAAGAATCGCTTACGAACATCTTTATTTATATCGAGCCATCGATTAAGTTCATGAGGGCGGATTAACTGATAGCTCATACTTTGAATTTTAGAGAAAATACTATCAATTACATCGTCTGATTTAGTATTTATAAATCGTTGATAGCTCTTAATCACTTGCCTAGTTACAGACTCTACTTCAACCTTATTTTCTTTTAACCAATTGAATGGCTTTTCAAAGAAATCATCAACTTCTGCTTTTGGATCGGTACTCAGTGCTAGACAATATGTAAAGCCTCCTGGGTATGGCAATAAATCAGGGGTTAGTTCACTATGTAAAAGAAATTTAACGACTTCTTTTAATACATCCTTTCGAGAATACTTTTTTGCTTCTCTTTTACATTGCACTAAACCTACTGGTACACCTTTATTGGTTAACCATACATCTCGACCTTGATCTGCACCAGTAATCATTAGGCGAGACTTATCAAATTTTAACTCAGAATTATTATAGCCGCAGTAAAATAAATCCCACAAAAGTAGCTCAAAGTGTTCCGGTGCCAATAAATGAAATGGCATTGAGCGAACTTCAGATTGAATAACATCTGTTGATGCTATTCTCTCACGTAATATGAGCACATCCTCTGTTTCAACTACGTTGAGATAGTCTAACTCACTCACCCCCCCTCCCTTAAACCATTAATTTTTATAAGTATATAAGGTTAGTATCATTGATTATTCAATCCAACACCAATGAATTTTTTAATTTTATGAAAATTTTAAAGCTAAAATTTGACTCTAGCCTCTAGTTGGAAATTAAAAGCTGACTTATTAGATGTCTAGTAAAACAGGGGAAACATCAAATCTGACTCGTTGTGAGTGACTAATCAGATTTGAGTACATTTTGGTATAGTAGAAGTTATGAGATTTGATTAAGTTCTATAAATTAAAAAGTGAATTTATAAGTTCAAACTTGGCTGACCAATACTATATATTAGCAACATCTATATACAGTGATTCATCTATATTAGTAGATGATATTGTAGCTTCACTAAATTCGTAAGCATCACGCTCACCATCTCTTGCTAATGGTAAATTGACAAAATCGAATAACTCCCTGTCAGCTAATTGGCTTGGGCTAATGTTTTGAATAGATTTGAATATGCTTTCAACACGGCCTGGTGACTTTTCATCCCATTCCATTAACATCCCTTTAATCGACTGCCGTTGTAAGTTTTCTTGTGAACCACATAAATTACAAGGAATTATAGGGTAGCCTTTATGTTCAGCATAGGTAATAAGGTCTTTTTCTCTACAGTAGGATAATGGACGAATCACAATATTACGACCATCATCAGATCGTAGTTTAGGAGGCATAGCTTTCAATCTAGAGCCATGAAACATATTAAGGAACATAGTTTCGACAATATCGTCCATATGATGACCTAGTGCGAGCTTTGTTGCACCAATTTTTTCTGCAAATGAATACAATGTACCACGACGAAGGCGCGAGCAAAGACCACAGGTAGTTTTACCTTCTGGAATTTTTTCTCGAACAACTGAATATGTATCTTTGTCCACTATGTAATATGGTATACCTAATGTCTCAAAATAATCAGGCAAAATATGTTCAGGAAAGCCTGGTTGTTTTTGATCTAAGTTAACCGCAATAACATCAAACTTTATTGGCGCTGACTTTTGAAGCTGCAATAGAATGTCTAGCATTGCAAATGAATCTTTCCCCCCACTTATGCAAGCCATCACAATATCCCCATCTTCAACCATATTATACTCAGTGATAGCATTACCAACATTTCTTCTGAGTCTTTTTTGCAGTTTATTTAGTTCAAGCTTATCTGTTCCGGTGTCTTGTAAGTTCATTGATTTTGCCTACACAGCCAGTGTGACTGGCAGTTATACATAAAAGAAAGTTTGGCGCGGATTATACGGTATTTAGTACGTAGATGAAATATTCCATCAATACAAAATAGTGTGGCTTTTGCAGAATGGAGAGATATGACACCCAAACTAATTTTTGTAGTTTTTATTAGTTAAGTTACTTAATGTATCTAGCCTAAACTTGTATGTACTCGTATTGTATATGTTTCTTTCCCCCCCAATATCAAACATTGTAGTTATATTTTCTTTAGTGTTTAGGAACTCTTCAAACTTGGGTCCGAGTAACCCTTTAAATGACTCATATTTATCATTTATTGATCTGTATTCTCGCTTTATCGAATCTTTTTGATATTCGGCTTCGAGCTCAAATAATGTAATATTACTTTTAAATTTAGTACAGCCATTTAAAAGTATTATTGGTGGACCATCTAAAAGAGGTACAAAACTAAAAACTTTATAATTCCTAGTACCAGCAATTAGTGGATGCATATTTTTCATATATGTATCTTTAGACTTTTTAAATTTTTGGTTACAAAAACCACATGAAGGAACTAAATTATATAATGTAGTTGCCAAAAATGGATATCTACTTTTAGGATAAAAATGGTCTAAATCAGGTCTCGCTGTTACATATTTTCCATAAGTAATTTCTACATCCCTTTTATTACAGTAAGGACAAATTTTTAAAGCACTTGATTCAATGATTACCTGCCCAAACTCAGTCCTCAGAGCCTCATAGTTAAAAATTTTTTCTAGCTTACCAAACCATAATGGATAGATATTTCTAACACCTTTTGGTGTAACTGAAGTACCTACGTGTACATTTCTAATCCTGCAACATATTTGGTAAATTTTTAATGGACTTGTTGCCTTTTTAAGTTCAACTGAGAAGTATTCAGCCAATATGGAAGATTTTTCGTTTAGAATTTTATCCAACTCAGTGATAAATTTACCCTTTAATGCAAGAGCAACGTTTTTATCTGTATCAATTTTAGACTTAATAAAAGAGACATCAAAATTCAAATCATAACTTCTAAAGTTGAAATATGGATTAAATCTATCTGCAAGGAGAGGAAAATTGTCATAAATCTCATTTATCTTCTTACTCAAGCTTTTTGGAGGACAAAATACTAAACTCAAAAGAAATGATTCGCTAAATAGAGAACTGTAAAAACTTGCATTAATCTGGCACTGTTTCTTAATCTCTGCATATATGGTTTTTTGCTGTGATAAAGAATTTTTAAAAAAATTAGAGCTCTTTAATTTTTTTTGGAAACCTGTTGGAAAATAATATTTAAATTTAACCATCTAACAAAGCTTCCTTCAGAGCTTTATTACATATTTTATTAACTAGTTTTATTTGCTCTTTAGTTAAAGCAATGTTCTTTAATTTTGCATCGATCATCTCTTGAAGCTTTATCCTTGAATGCTCTCCATAGGTTGAATCTAAATGCATTCCTTCTAAATAAAAATCTGATAAAACTGTTCCAAAACCTAATGAACTACCTGCAACTGGTTTTCCATCTTCAACATTAAGAGCTAATATATCCTCAGGCAAAAAGTCACCAATTATCAGTGGTGAATGTGTAGTTATTATAAATTGAGATGTAGATTCACAATTTAAGTTTTTTATTAATTCTATTAAATCAAAAACAAATTTCCTTTGCCACTCTGGGTGAAGGTACAAATCAGCTTCATCAATGAGAAATAATTGAAAGTCATTGGATCTTTCTCTCAATAAGAAGTTAAAAATAGAAGAAAAAAGGCTAGTTTTTGCAAATTCACCACTGCTAAACCCTTCCCATCCGTGGTCAATGCTCTTTTGTAAATAAGGAGGTAACTTAGTAACTTCCTCTGAAATATATATTATGTCCAAAGGAGCTGAGTACTTAATTTGTTCGATACCGGAGTAACCTTCAAACATATTAGATGAGTTTAGGACTAGATATCCTTCAGTATTATAAATAAGCTCTTCTAACCAATTGTTCCTTATATACAGACTTTCCCTAGAATTATTGTTTACGATCTCTCCAGATTTAGTACTAGTGATATTTCTAATAACTTCAAGGAAAATATCTAAATCCTCCCTCAAATCATGTTTTAGTCCGTTTAGGCTTTCATATATTTGACTAGGACTTTCATTTCTATTACTACTTTTATTTTTTAGTACTTGCTCTATGGTGTTCGATAAAACCCCTTCAATATCAAATTCCGAATCCCAAACGTTTCTATTTGGCAATTCTCTGTTATTAAAAAGCTTTTCTATCAAATTAATGCAAAGATATGCCGATAAGTTTCCATCTACTTTATGCTTTAATATATTATTTCTAAATATGTTTAAAATCCCTTTAGATACTATTGCACCTACACTATTACTGGGAAGAGTAACATTTATTGGTAAGAGGTAAGAGAGCCTATCATTGTTTGAAATATCAGATAAAATAGTTCGTAAATAGTAGTTAGAAAAGTCAGATACTAAGTTTTCGAGTTCAATTGGTAACTCGCTAGACTCTTTTGCGCGAAATAAAGATTTTAATACTTCATGTTCATCTTTCACATCAGACTGGGATTCTCTTAGATAACTCAAATAGAAAGATTCGTTATTTTTGAAATAGCCTTCTTTAATTAAATAACAAAGAAATGACTCTTTAATCCAATTTTTTAGGGCTGGTGTCATACCTCTAAACTTAAAGGTATAAACAACATTGCTACTATATTTATTTCCTTTTCGCTTTAAATAACTAAATATGTTTTCAAGCTGTTTAGTTCTATTTTTTTTACTTGAACTAAGTTTTTCAGAAGATAAGTCGACAACATTTTTCTTACTTGTGTTCTTGTTCGCGCTAAAACTAGATAAATTATTAACTTTTATTATCTTATGTAGATGCCGGCTTTCTAAATGATTTATTTCATGATCTTTAATTTTACCACATAATCTAAAATTAAAAGATTTAGTATTTAGAGTCTTTTGAAAAAAAGTATTACTATTATTGTCAAAAAATAAAAAAGCACCAGAACTTTCAATATTACTATACAAACTCTCGATAAAATCTAAAATAGATGTCTTGCCAGATCCATTTTTACCAATAATAGCTTTTATATTTATCCCTTCATAAAAACCCTCTATGTATTGATCATTTTTAGATATCAGTAACTCACCTTCCTTCAGATGAAAATTGAACTCAGATGTAAGAGGAATTGATATATTGTGAAGTTGAAGATGCTCTTCAATATGGACAAAGACTAGTTTCATTTATTTTGATAGTTTTTCTTTAAATAATACCTATTTGATAGCAGTAGAGCAATGAGAACTGTTTTTAATCTTAAGAAGAAGTTAGATACTTCTAAATTCACTAGCAAAAAGTTTAGACGCCTTTAGCAAAACTTCTTTTTCCTTAGAGACAACTTGAAGTCGTAGATCGAGTTTCATCGAAATAACTTCCGACTCAAAACATTTCTAATGGCATTTTGTAAAGCATCATAAGCCTGAAAATACATCAAATCTTTCATTCTTCTTCCATAGTTAACAGGACCCTTACTTTTTGTAAAGTTTAAAACCCCTAGACTATTGTAAATAAAGTAAAAAAAAGATTTTCTGCATGGCATTATTCAATATAAGGCAAAGACAGCTACACAATGCTTGAAATGCTCCAGCATTTAAAACGTGTGGCACCGATAAAGTTTGATCTTGTTGTTGTAAACCTTGATCAAAAGCAACCAGGCTTTCCTGAGCATGTTTTACCCCAGTACCTTGATAAACTAAATGTTGAATACAAAATTGTAGAAGAAGATACCTACAGTATTGTTACCGATATTATTCCTGAAGGTAAAACAACCTGTTCACTTTGCTCTCGCTTACGTCGTGGTATTTTATACCGCACAGCAAAAGAATTAGGCGCGACTAAAATTGCGCTTGGCCATCATCGCGACGATATGATTGAAACCCTATTTTTAAACATGTTTTACGGCGGTAAGCTAAAAAGTATGCCGGCTAAACTGATGAGCGATAATGGCGAGCACATGGTTATTCGCCCACTTGCATACTGTAGAGAAACCGATATAGCTCAATACGCATTTGCACAAGGCTACCCTATTATCCCGTGTAATTTATGTGGCTCACAAGAAAACCTACAGCGTAAACACACAAAAGCCATGCTCGCTAAATGGAATGCCGATCATCCAGGTCGTATCGAGAGTATTTTTACCGCGATGCAAAATGTAGTGCCTTCGCATTTAGCTGATGCCGAACTATTTGATTTTAAAAACTTACAAACAGGCGACGTTATTGACGGTGGCGATATTGCCCTTGATAAACCCGATATTCCTAAAGTCCCTGTTAATAGCGAATTTGATGAACCAAAAGTTCCTGACGTAGTAACTATCAATCTAAGCTAACTATCGTTACGGGTTTGTATGGATATACAAACCCCCCTAACATTTGCAAATCCGATCTTACTCTTTATTTTACTCCTGCGCTAAACCTTGTAAAAACTCTAAGCTTAATTTTTCTTGTGTATTTGCCTGATACGGTAATTGCTGCAAACTATCATAGGCAAAATCAGTGATCTCAAAATAGCTAATTTCACTGCTGCCAAAACTATTTTGCTCGCCTGGGCTTGGCGACATTCTTTCGATGACAAAATCGCTTAGACGCATAGTTGTTATACCTTGCGGTAACACTGACCAATGCGATTTTAAATCAAGTAATTGATTACCTTCAGTCAGACGCTCTTTTGCAACCAAATGGGCAAGCGGCGTATTCCCATCATATAAATTAGCTCGAACACGGTATAAACCACTTTTTATAACGTTTAAATTAGCAGGCACAATCATATTATCATTCTGTGCATACGCTTTATTAAAGCCTGTTAACGTTGCACTTGGTGCCATGTATTGAATTTCAGCCACAGCAGGGACTTTTTTACCCGCAATATCTGCTTGAACAAACAGTTGTATATTTCGAGGGTAACTTTCCTCCCCCTTAAACGTTATAATTGCTTCGCCTTCACGTGCACTGCCTTTATGCGTACTAATTACTTCTTTCGTATCGGTATTGGAAAGTTCAACCACTACCTTGCCTAAACTCTGTGCATTTACATTGACAACTATGTCTTGTGGGTATGTAAAGCGATACTGTTTAAGGCTAACGGTAAGCGCTGCGCCACTTTCATCAATAGGACTCGATACAGGGTAAAACTGATTTGGTTTTAAGCGGTCTTCATCCAAAGCGCTTATCGGCTGAGAGTATGGCGGAAACTTTAGCGCATTTTCGTATTGCATTGCTACCAGATCAGCTGCTTGCGATAAATTATCGTCAAAAATAACGTGTTGTTTTGACGCTTGAGTTGGCTTTTTATTTTTAGGTAAATCGATAGGAATAACTTTAACTGGCTGTGTATCAAGCGTACTTTGCATTTTTTTTACCGGTAACGCAGTATGTTCAACCGACTTATTAGACACATTTTTATTCGTAAACCACAGCGCAAATAAAGTAACGCTCACAATTAAAGCTACCGCATAAAATTTTTTCATCGTTTATGTCTTTATCCTTTATAAAACATGAGGTTTTATACCAATTCGCTTAATTGAATAACTTATTTTGAGTTAAGCAAACCGTGTTGATAACAAGGCAAATTTTTAACGCCGTTAGCACCTGGTTTAATCCCTCAAGTTGATTACGTATTATTGCAAATTGGTATTATCTTTAATCACACACTTTTTTGCTTTTATAATTAGTGTGTGCTCATCAGATAAAAGCTCAATAAAACGTTAAACAATATTATTGAGCCATTTAACTCGTTAAAATAAACTTAATAAAATTGAGAGTAAATCACGGGATCACGTTATAAATAAGTGCTGATGCACTCACGTTATTTGAATCCTTGACGTAACGGTACTCTTTTTTCCAAAACCAACTCCCCGTTGTTTTATCAAACGTTTTAAAGCCTATATTATTGTCTTCTACATTTACATTATTCATTGCAATGGTTACATTGCCTTTTCGTTGCGCATTATGAATGTCGCTATGATTGTAGCTTTTACTCATCATTATTGGGTAGTGATTCGGCATAAAACTAGTAACAGCATTTCCTTGTGACTTTAAATGACCATCTGTATCAATATTACCATTGCAGCTACCAAACGATTTTGCAGCACTCGCGCCACACGATGAATGCGATGCAACAACCGAATCATCATTTCCTTTTAAAAAACCACCCGTTAAACCCAAATAAGCATTTCCGTCGGCAACAAAACGTAAACGCGGTGTGCGTGCATCTGGAAACGGTGAAATTTTACGCGCATTATTTACTTTTAAATCGTGTAGAACACCCACAGCTTCAGTAACCTCGCTCCCAAGCCACCATTTGAGTGCAGCATCAACCGCAAAGTTCCATGATGCGCCAGTTAATGCACTTACAGCAACATCGGCCAATTCACTTCCGCCACCAGCACCTGCTAAATCGAACGTAGCAACAATATTAAGTGGTTTTAAACCTGCATTTTCCAGCCAGTTTTCTTGGTTATCTATAATATGGCGAGCAATTAAATCCCCTGTTGAATGGGTTACAAACACACAACCTTGCTCACACAAGTTAGACTGTGACATTTGCTTTAATTTAGGCCACACCCAATCAGTGGCTATCTTTCCTTCCACCCTTTCATAAGCGGGCCAATCAATTCGCTCATCCGCACGGCTATTCCAATATGATTGCCAATATGTTTCACCATCATTAACAACATCACTCCCCGACTTATTCACTATTTGTGATACCTGTAAACCATGAATAAGTACAATTTTGTAGTCTTTACTCGCGGCAGAAAAGCTCATAAGCATAGCAAGTCCTGCGCCAAGTAAATGGCTGGCTTTTATTAGCCCTAATGTGCGCTTTTTATTGTTCATACCATTCCTTAATGTTGTGTGTTCAGTGTTTTTTATTATTTAAGGTATTCGTGTATAACCTGCGCAAACGTGTTAGTTTACACCTTCATCAGTATTAGGATTAAACAACAAAATTGCAACATTTTATTATCATTTAACCTGTTCTAAAATTAAATTCACTTATAAACAAGTAATTAAAAAAATATCGTTGTGATATTTAAAATTATAACGAGGAAGTATCAGTAACTAACCTGAACTTTGGTTAAGAGATTTACTAACGTATTGAACAATGGTGATATTTAAATTTATTTTCTCTAGCCAGAGATTTTCAGTGAAAACAAGACGAATTTAAGCGTCAAT
>NZ_PNDU01000082.1:0-19490 GCF_005886635.1 Pseudoalteromonas sp. S558
AAAATTAAGCAGTAATACCAATTTTATTAAAAGCATGATCATTCTAGCGTATTAAATAACTCACTAACTACGTTAAAAATTATTTATATAGAACAACTATGTATCATAATTTTAGCCTTGTTATTGAGCTGTTTTCTTATCGCCATAATCGATCACTAATTTAATGCAATTGGTATTAATTAAAACCTCTTAATTGAGAAATTGTCATAGGGATTAAGATATTTTTACTATACTTTTAATATGTCATCTGTATTAAAGTGACTATATTGAGTGTTATTTGCAAATATGAACTTACAGGCTAAACCTATTGAAAGTGTCTAATACACCTAATTCAACTCCTTCTATAACGCAATATGTTGCTAGGCAGCCCATATTCAATATTGAAAAAGAACTTTTTGCATATGAGTTGTTATATAGAAACTCGCCAAATAACGCTTTTCCAGTGGGAACAAGTGATCAGCACGCCACCAGTCGTTTATTTTTTAATACACTTATGTTGGTGGGGCCTGAGAAACTTACCGCTCATCAACTGGCGTTTATAAACTTATCTACGGATGCATTGCTTGATGATTTTCCAAAATTATTAAATCCAGAAACCACCGTTATTGAAATAGTCGAACGTGCAGTAAATATTGCGGCGGTTGCTAATCGTGTGCGTGCACTTAAAAAAGACGGATATATTTTTGCGCTCGATGATTATGATGGTGATGCTAAGTGGGAGCCATTATTAGCGCTTGTTAGTTATATTAAAATAGAAGCAGATGAACCCATTATAAAAACGACTATATGGGTCAAAAAGCTTAAACGTAATTATCCACACTGTAAGATTATTGTTGAACGTATAGAAACGCACCAGCAATTTTTATTATTAAAAGCGGCTGGATGCGATTATTTTCAAGGGTTCTTTTTTTCTCAACCTGAAATGATTTCCTATAGTGGTGTCGATCCATCTAAAGCAAGTGTATTTGACTTATTGAAATCGGTTTCAAAAGCGTCTTTGTGCTTTGAAGAAATACACCAACGTGTGGCTAAAGATATAGGGATCACTACGCGCATATTAAAGTTGGCTAATGCACGTTCAGGTAACGCTAGTTTGGTCATTACTTCTATTTCACAAGCCGTAGTTTATTTAGGCGAAGATGTTATTCGTCAATTCGTTCGAGTGTTGGCTTTGAGTGATTTGGGTATTGATAAACCGACTGAGTTAACTAAATTTGCACTTGTGCGAGCAAGGCTTATGGAGCTAATTTTAAGTGAAAGTGATAAAGAGCTAGCTGAAAAAGCTTACTTGGTAGGCTTGTTTTCGATGCTGGATGCTATTTTGGATATAGAGTTAAAGGTTATAGTGGAAGAGTTTACACTCGATGAAAGCATTAGTGCTGCGCTATTAGTAGGTGCAGGCGCTTTGGGTGATTGTTTACTGCTGGTTAAAGCGATAGAAGGACAAGATTGGTCATTGGTTGATTCAGCACTTCAACAGATCAATTCACAACTTTCGATTGAGGAACTTTATAATTTTATTTTAGAGTCGATGCTTTATAGTGACGATGTGATAGAGGTTATGGTTGATTAAGTATGCGTAATTGGTTGTCTGTTTTAAGTATTATAATTGCGATAAGTTTATTGTTGCCAGGAATTACAAAGCCAGTATTAACAATAGAAGGTAGTATAGATAAATCAAAGCTAGCGCAAGCGGGTATTGAAATGCTGGCTGAAGAGGAGGATGGCCGTACTCGTAGTATGCTAATGATGTTTTCGAACATGTTAGGGCTTGATAAGTTAGAAGGTGAGATTAGCGCCTATAACAAAACACAAAGTATTTTAGGCACAGTTAAAGAGCTTGCTAATAACAATAATCTATTTGTAGCCGCTTTAGTGGGGTTGTTTTCTATTGTTATTCCAAGTTTGAAGCTATTATTACAATTGCTCTATTGTTGCCTGCCTTTGAATGGATTTAAGCAAAAGCTCGGTCTGGTTATTTGTGCATTAAGTAAGTGGAGCATGGTTGATGTATTTGTTATTGCATTAATAGTGACTTACTTAGCAGGTAACGCTCATGGTAAAAGTGGTGAGCTACTTGTTATGAATGCCCAATTTGGTGAAGGGTTTTGGTATTTTAGCGCGTATTGTATATTTGCAATTATCGCCAGTAACTTAATCAAAACACCCGATAAACCGCAATCTACATAATTAAAGTGTTTGTGGTTGCCGTTTGGTTACCTTACAATCATTTTGAAATTTATTAAAGGGCATAATGTTGCAACGTTTTTACTCTAGTTTACTCATGATAACTTTGCTACTCACTTTTGTGGGTCAGGCAGTTGCGTCTGTAGCTATGGTATGCGAAATGCCACATATGCCAACTAAAACAGCAATGCATGCCCAAATGCCAATGACACAAAGTAGTGATGCAACAGCTGTCGCTAGCATGTCTGGAAATATGATGCAGATGGATTGTTGCGACGACGAAAGTACGCCACAAAATGATTGTAAATGCCCTATGAGTGGCTGCGCAGCTAATTCAATGCTTAATGTTGATACTTTATTTAGCGTTACTTTACTTGAATCTGAAAAAGTAAATGTACGTGTATCTACTACACAAATTAATATACCTCGTTCACTCTACCGCCCTCCTATGTCTGCTTAATAGCAGGATAGGTGTAATATCTATTTTATTGAAAACATGCTCATTTTAGGAACTAAATACCTCTCTAACTGCGTTAAAAATTACTTATATAAAGCAACTATACTGCGTAATTTTTTCCTTGTTATAGAGCTATTTCCCTACCGCAATAATAGATCATTAATTCAATGCAATTGATATAAAAGGTTTTTGTAAAACTCTTAAACACCTTTTTTGCTTCCTAATTTAAGATTTTCTTTTATTTTTAGATGGAGCAGGTGATGAACCACGCTGTAAGTATTAAAGCCGTATTATGTAGTGTTGTGTTATTTAGCACAGCTGTTAATGCGCAAAACAATCAAAATAACCTAAATACCGAAATACTAAAGCAAACTAGTCATGAGCAAACGCTTAGCTTAACGCAAGCGCTTAATTATGCACTAACGCATGAGCCATGGCTAAAAGCGAGTGGCTACCAAGAAGATGCCGCAATAGCGCAAAGTATTGCCGCAGGCACCTTACCCGATCCTGTTTTAACGGTTGGCTTACTTAACTTACCTACTAATGGTTATGCGTTTGATCAAGAAGGGATGACGCAGCTTAAAGTTGATTTGAGCCAAAAGTTTAGCCGAGGGAATAGTTTAGCGCTCAAACAAAAGGCATTAGCTCAGTCTGCTCAACAATATCCTTGGCAGCGCGCCGATCGCCTAGCACAAGTAAAAGCAATTGTGATTGAGTCGTGGTTAAACGCGTATCGTGCTCAGCGAAGTATTGCTTTAATTGAGCAAGATAAAGGGCTATTTACTCAGCTTATTGAAATTACCGAAGCAAGCTACGCAAGTACCTTAGGTAAAACACGCCAGCAAGATATTATTCGTGCGCAATTAGAGCTCACTCGCCTTGAAGATAAGCTGGTTATGCTTGAGCAGCAATTTGAAAGTGCTAAAAACCGCTTAGCACAGTGGTTACCTATGAATATGCTTATGCAGCCTTTAAATACCGAGTTTACTAAAACCGCAGGGCTGGTTGATTTTGCGAGCCTTGAATTTGATAAACTAATACAGTTGCTTATGGCGCATCCCGCAATTATTGCGATAGATAAAACCGTAATGGCAAAGCAAACCGAAGTTGCGCTCGCTAAGCAAAGCTACAAACCTCAAATGGGCGTTAATGTGGGTTATGGTTACCGAGATGATACCCCGATGGGTGAGTCGCGAGCTGATTTACTCTCAGTAGGATTTAGTATTGATTTGCCATTGTTTACTGATAACAGACAAGATCAACAAGTTAAATCGGCTATTGCTAGTGCAGAAGCTACTAAAACACAAAAGCTGGTGGCGCTTCAAAAACTCAAAGGCATGTACTTTAAGGAGTTTAGTCAACTCGCTCGTTTGCAAAAACGCGATGCGCTTTATCAAAATACGTTATTACCGCAAATGTCAGAGCAATCTCAAGCAACACTAAATGCTTATACACGCGACGACGGGGATTTTTCTGACGTGATGCGTGCACGCATTAGTGAACTTAACGCCAAAATTGATGCACTGAATATTCAAGTAGATCAACATATTATTACCGCCCGCCTTAATTATTATGCAAGTAGCTTAGACCCCCAAGTAATGAGCGAGCAAACTGGAGAATTACACAATGAATACTAATTTAAAGTTACTTGTTGCCGCCTTAGTTGGCGCAGGCGCCTTTGGGTTAATAGGCGGCTTAGTAATGCAGTTTTTACCTAGCAACTCGGCAATGCATGAACAACAAAGCGCTGACAAACAGCCCTTATATTGGGTAGCCCCTATGGATCGTAATTACAGGCGTGACGCGCCAGGGCTGTCGCCAATGGGAATGGATTTAGTCCCTGTGTATGAAAACGATAGCAACGCTCAGGATGGACCAGGTGCTGTAACTATTTCGCCTGCAGTCATTAATAACTTGGGTGTAAGAACCGTCAAAGTAGAGCTTAAAACACTTCACAGCGATATAAATACTGTGGGGTATGTGCAATATAACCAAGACCAACTTATTCACATTCATCCGCGTGTAGAGGGCTGGATTGAAAGCTTATACGTTAAAGCGCAAGGTGCACAAGTTAAAGCAGGTGAGCCTTTATATACTTTGTACTCACCACAATTGGTGAATGCACAGGAAGAGTTTTTACTGGCGGTTAATCGTAATAATACCGTGTTAATTCGCGCTGCAAAGGCGCGTTTAGAGTCGTTAAATGTGTCTGATGGATTTATCGAGCGCTTACAAAAAAATAAAAAGATAATGCAAAATATTACTTTTTACGCAAAGCAAAGTGGTGTGGTAGATGAGCTAACAGTACGAGAAGGCTTTTACGTTAAACCAGGCACATCAATGATGAGTATTGCTCAGCTTGATGAAATTTGGGTAGAGGCAGAAGTGTTCGAGCGCCAATCAGAACAAGTGAGCGTTGGTTTACCTGTAACAATGACGCTTGATTACTTAAAAGGTCAAAAGTGGGAAGGTAAGGTTGATTATATTTACCCCGCGCTTGATGCTAAAAATAGGACTCTGCGTGTAAGGCTTAGGTTTGAAAATGCAGATCATCGGTTAAAACCAAATATGTTTGCACAAGTGAGCATTCACGCTAAAGCGAGTAAAGCGCAATTTACAGTCCCTAAAGAAGCGGTAATTCGCACGCAGCATCAAAACCGTGTGGTTATTGCATTAGGTGAGGGTCGTTTTAAATCGGTAGAAGTCGAAGTTGGGCAAATTAATAGTAATGAAGCGGTCATTTTGTCAGGTGTAATGACAGGTGACACGGTAGTGACCTCAGCGCAATTTTTAATTGATTCTGAGTCGAGTAAGAGCTCTGACTTTAAACGAATGGAAATGCCTAGTTCAGTTCTTAGCTCAGGTATTAGCTCAGGTATGAGCTCGGATTCTGGTTCAGGCTCGAATATGAACATGGATATGCAGCCACAAAGCGCCACGGTTAATGGCACTATTAATGCCATAGATACACAAAATCGCATTATTAATATTAGCCGAGAAGTCATTGAAAAATGGAATCGAGAACCCGCCACAATGGACTTTGTATTAGCGCCAGACATCGACATTACCAAGTTTGAAAATGCCCAGTATATTAATTTTACTTTTAGTATTATTAATGATGAATTTGTAATTACTAAAGCGCAAAACGCAGAGCCGATTGATCATTCTACTATGCAACACAGTTCTCACTAGGAGCCATTATGATAACTGCCATTATTCGCTGGTCTGTTGGCAATCGCTTTTTTGTGTTGTTGCTTACATTAATTTTACTGGGTGGAGGATTGTTTGCACTAAAAAATACGCCCGTGGATGCCTTGCCTGACTTATCTGATGTTCAGGTCATTATAAAAACCACTTACCCGGGGCAAGCGCCGCAAGTAGTGCAAGACCAAGTTACATTTCCGCTCACCACAGCAATGCTTTCTGTGCCGGGTGCGCAAACCGTAAGGGGTTTTTCGTTTTTTGGTGACTCGTACGTTTACGTTATTTTTGATGAAAAAACTGATTTGTATTGGGCGCGTAGCCGAGTACAAGAATACCTAAGCCAAGTAGCAAACCGATTACCCGATAGCGCTACGCCAGAGCTTGGCCCTGATGCAACAGGCGTAGGTTGGATTTACTTATACGCACTAGTTGATAAAACAAATAAACACGATATTAGTCAGCTACGAAGCTTACAGGATTGGTTTTTAAAGTTTGAGCTACAAACTGTGCCCGGTGTATCTGAAGTGGCTGCTGTTGGTGGCATGGTTAAGCAATACCAAGTCAATGTAGAGCCCGATAAATTACGCGCATATGGTATTCCACTTAGCCTTATTCAAACGGCGATTCAACAAGGCAACCAAGAGATGGGCGCCTCGGTAGTTGAAATGGCTGAAGCTGAATACATGGTAACAAGCACAGGCTACATTAAGAGTGTTGCCGACTTGGAAGCTATTCCGCTTGGTGTAAACGCTAATGGTACTGCGCTGCAATTGCGTGATGTAGCTGATATTCGAGTCGGACCGCAAATGCGCCGTGGTATTGCAGAGCTTAATGGCGAAGGCGAAGTAACCGGCGGCATTGTCATTATGCGCTATGGCGAAAATGCACAAAAAACCATTGAACTCGTAAAAGCAAAATTAGAATCGCTTAAAAAGGGATTACCAGAGGGCGTTGAAATTGTCCCAGTGTACGATCGCTCTAACTTAATAAATAACGCGGTTGATAACCTAACAAGTAAGTTAATTGAAGAGCTGATTGTAGTTGCCTTAGTGTGTGTGGTGTTTTTGTTTCATGTGCGCTCATCGCTGGTGGCGATTATTACGTTACCGCTTGGGATTTTAACGGCATTTATAATTATGTATTGGCAGGGGATTAACGCCAATATTATGTCTTTAGGAGGAATTGCAATAGCGATAGGCGCAATGACTGACGGTGCTATCGTCATGATTGAAAATATGCATAAACATATGGAAAAAACGCCCCTTACCAACGAAAACCGCTGGGAAGTTGTGGCTAAATCGGCGAGTGAAGTGGGTCCTGCATTATTTTTTAGTTTATTAATTATTACCGTCAGTTTTATGCCTGTATTTATTTTAGAAGCGCAAGAAGGGCGTATGTTTGCGCCACTGGCTTACACTAAAACCTATGCTATGGCTGCGTCTGCTGGGCTTGCGATTACCTTAGTGCCGGTATTAATGGGTTACTTTATTAGAGGTAAAGTTATTTCGGAGCAAAAAAATCCAGTTAACCGATTACTCGTCGCAGCGTATCGTCCACTCCTTAACTGGGTGCTTAAATTTCCAAAAATGACATTGGTACTCGCGGTGGTTGTTTCTGTTATTGGCTTTTACCCGGTAAATAAAATAGGCAGTGAATTTATTCCGCCACTCGATGAGGGCGATTTAATGTATATGCCCACAACGTATCCTGGTTTATCGGTAGGTAAAGCACGCGAAATACTACAGCAAACCGACAAGTTAATTGCCACAGTACCTGAGGTTAAAACAGTATTTGGTAAAGTTGGGCGAGCAGAAACTGCAACAGATCCTGCGCCGCTTACAATGATAGAGACGTTTATTCAGTTAAAACCAAAAGACGAATGGCGCGAGGGCATGACGCTTGAAAAACTTAAAAAAGAACTCGACGGTTTGGTTAAGTTTCCGGGGTTGACGAATGCGTGGGTAATGCCAATTAAAACACGTATTGATATGCTCGCAACCGGTATTAAAACTCCCGTGGGCATTAAAGTTGCGGGACCAAAGTTGAGTGAAATTCAAAAAATTGGTCAGCAAATAGAAGTGCTTTTAAAAGATGTTCAAGGCACCGCATCGGTTTACTCAGAGCGAGTAGCCGGTGGACGTTATATAAAAGTAGATATAAATCGTGAAAAAGCCGCGCGTTATAGCTTAAACATTAGCGACGTACAGCAAGTTGTATCTACTGCAATAGGTGGCACAAACGTAACTCAAACCGTAGAAGGGCAAGAGCGCTACCCAGTTAATTTGCGTTACCCGCAAGCATACCGAGACTCGCCAGAAGAGTTAATGTTGTTACCTATTGTAACGCCTACTGGGCAGCGTATAGCACTTGGTGATGTAGCCGATGTATTTATTGAAGATGGACCGCCTGGTATAAAAAGCGAAAATGCACGTTTAAACGGTTGGAGTTTTATTGATATAGATGGCGTTGATATTGGTACTTACGTTGAGCACGCTCAGCAAGTGCTGGATAAAGACCTAATACTACCTGCTGGCTACTCAATTACGTGGGCTGGGCAGTATGAATACATGCAGCGCGCTAAAGAAAAACTGACTTATGTATTACCACTTACATTAGCGATTATTATTGTATTGCTTTACCTTAATTTTAGAAGCTTTGCTGAGGTCACTATTATTATGGCTACGTTGCCACTGGCAATGATTGGTGGCGTATGGCTAATGTATTTAGAGGGCTTTAACTTTTCAGTTGCAGTAGGTGTAGGCTTTATTGCCTTAGCTGGGGTAGCGGTAGAAATTGGGGTCATTATGTTGGTGTATTTAAACCAAGCCTATCAAGAAAAGTGCCTCGAAGCAGAGCAAGCCGAAAAACCGCTTAGCTTAGTGCAATTACAGCAAGCTATTATTGAAGGAGCAGGGCTTCGAGTACGCCCGGTTATGATGACTGTCGCGACAATTATTATCGGTTTATTACCTGTACTTTATGGCACGGGTACCGGAAGCGAAGTAATGAGTCGAATAGCAGCACCTATGGTTGGCGGTATGGGCAGTGCAATTGTACTCACCTTACTTGTTATTCCTGCGGTTTACCTACTGTGGCGCAAACAAGGACTTAAATAATATAAAGCAACAAGACGATAGAGCAGTGCTGTGCGGTTACTACCCACGCATTGCTCTATAAAAATTACTTATAATTTGTAAGTTGTACTGTTAAATTCCTAATTATTCTTTATTTTGAAATTAACCTCATGTTTTTAAATAGCTTTTTAATTGGCACGTTTTACGCAACATTGTACTTCAGTCAACTAAATAAGGAATGCACATGCAAGTTAAAACGATTAAAGAGGTATACGATTGGACCATTTTGTTTCATACACAAATGGCGGCTAATTTCTATGCCGTAAAGGATTTACTCGATGAACATAATGCAATGCTGGTGGACTATTACTTAAATTACGAAAAAAAACTGGCTGAAGATTTAGTTGGGTTTAAGGCGATAACCGAAATAAATACGCTCGATACGTACTGTTATGAATACTTTGCTAAAAACCCTGAGCTAATTACTTTTGAAGATATTAGTAAAGATCAGCAATTTGATGAGAAAGTTATTCAAGGCTATTTAGCACAGCAGCATCAAAAAGTGATTGAGTTGTACGAATACTTACTTGAACGCGCTAAAACAGATAACGGCCAAGAAAAATTACAGCAAATATTAGAGCTTGAAAAACAAGGCGTAAAGCAAATGATGCAAAGCACTAATCGTCATATGGACATGTAATACCAATTTTGTTAAAAAATAAGCATTCAAGCGTATTAAATAACTCACTAACATTTATATGTCGACTGCATGGATGCAGGAGGCTGAGCAAAGCAATGCAGCGAGCAATTGCCGAGAACAACTATATGCCATAATTTTAGCCTTGTTATTGAGCTATTTTTCTTATCGCTATAATAGCTCACTAATTTAATGTAATTTTATAAATTATGTAACTGTGGGCGCTTTGCGTGATGCTGGGATTTAGTTTTTTATTGATTCTAGATTTGAGTCTAAAAGTTGTTTTTTATTAGCAAGAGAGTGCTGCTTCCCAACAAAAAAATTTAATCCGTGTTTGTCTAATAGTGCTCTGAAATTTAGTATAGATGGACCTTTAGCAATTACTTTCATTTTTTTTAGTTGAGTAATTGCTAGTACTCCTTGAAGTTGGAAATCGTAACTTTGTTGTTGCAATACGCGCTTACTAAACGTTGAACTTAACAATAGGTAATCAAAGTTAACATCAGTCAATAAATTAAGCTCACACCTATCTTTGGCGAAGTTATTCAGCCCAATTGAGTAACCAAGTAGCGAAAGCTTCTTAAGATTTTCGAGCTGTGTGGCACATGCTTGGCGAATTTCTTGCTCATCGAATAGTAGGCAAAGTTGGCTTTGACCTTGCTGCTTACCAAGCACCTCGGTAAATAAAGTAAATTCATGTAATCCTAGCAATAGACATGAACACGGTACTAATGCCATTTTTATATTCGCATTTACGGCTTTAGTGAAGGCGCGTTGTAGTAGCTGCAACTCCACTTGTACGTGTTGTTCTGGATCGACTGCAAACTTTTTTAAAATATCAAAACTAGTAAAACCAAGTATTGGGTGCTCCCCAAATGCTTCAAATAATGATTCTGATTGATGTTGTTCATTTAAGGTAATTATTTCTGAGCTTCTAAAGCTCATAGGTAATGCGTCAAGATGATGAAGAGTTTGTTGTTCTTGCTCTGGCACAGACTGGGTTAATAAAGGGTGAAATAACTCGTATCGGTTTTTCCCAGAATTTTTGGCGTAGTACATAGCAGCATCAGCATCACGGATAATTTCGTCGGTGTGTATATAATCGAGTCTCGAGTAAGTTATACCAATACTCGCACCACTTTTTAAAGAGGTGTCTTTTAAGCTAAATGGCATTTTCATTAAATCGATAATACGATTAGCAACATCTTCTGCCTGCTGTGGCTCGGTTAGGTGGGTTAGCAAAATAACAAACTCATCTCCACCTAAGCGCGCTAATAAATCGTGCTCACGTATACATTGCGAAAATAACTCACCAACATTTATTAAAAATTGATCACCTGCTTGATGTCCTAGTTGGTCGTTTATGTCTTTAAATTTATCTAAATCAATGAACAACACGGCAAAATGGTGTTCAGGGAAACGTTGATAGTGCTGTAATGTTTTTTCAAGTTGAGTTAAAAACAAACTGCGGTTAGGTAGACTGGTAAGCGAGTCATGATGCGCATCATGATAAAGTTGCTGCTCTATTTTCTTTCGCTCATCTATTTGCATTTGTAAGTGTAAGTTTGTTTGGCGCAACTCTTTGGTTTTTTCGTTTACTCTAGACTCTAATTCATGGTGGCTTTTTTTAAGAGCTTGATTAGCAAGCTTTGTTTGCAATACAGCTGCAATTTGGTGAGAGACGAAGGTTATTAGTTCGCAATCATCTTGGCTAAAAATATGTTTATTATTGTAAGCCTGACAAACAATGAGGCCAATCACGCCTTGTGATGTTTTAAGTGGAGATCCTAACCAACTGGTGGCTTTTTGTTCTTTTTGTACCGACTGGCTACGTTGTACCGTACCACTTTCTAATAACTCTTTAGCTCGACAAGGGTGTATAAGTTGAGTTTCTTCAGTACTAATTACCAGTTCGCTGTAACCTTTCGAAAAGCGTCTTGGTAATGTGTTTTCTTTAAATTCATCGACACAGTAAGGAAAGTTTATCCAACCGGATTCTTTATCATAAAGCGCAATATATAAATTTTCAGCGTAGGTAATTGTTTTTATTATTTCGTGTATTTTGAAGTAAGCATCATTAATATTTTTAGCTTGAGTCGCCAGCTCTGATATCTTAAATAAGATTTGCTGGCGTTGCAGGGCATGTTTACGTTGCTCAATTTCAACGTTGAGCGCGTCGTTACTATGCGTTAATGCACGGGTTCTTATTTTAACTTCAGACTCAAGAAGCTCGCGTTTTTTTACACGCTCTATAGCCGTAGCTAAATAAAGTGACATAACCTCAAGTAGCTGTATTTGTTGTGAACTATATGTTTGCTGCGTATCGTAGCTTTGCGCTGCTAACACACCAATAATATTTCTTTCTTGGTAAACAGGTACTCCTACCCAATGTTCTGCAGGCGTTCCCATTGCTTTAAATAGACCTTTATCCGCTGCCTCTTGCATTTGCTGTTTGGTAAAGTGAGTTGTTTTACCTTGCTTAAATACGTATCCAGTTACCCCTTTATCAAAACAATTAGGTTGATTAAGCGCAACGGCAATTGCGTCTTTTTCATCTGAAAAATAAGAAAGCTCTAACGATTGGCTGTGTTGATCTAATAACACGACATAAAAACTTTTACTGGGAACGTACTTTTGCAAAATATCGTGAATGGCGGGATAGAGTAAGGTTAGCTCGGCAACAGTGCTTGCTTGCTCTGATAATTGGATAAGAGCATTTTGTAAATGATGCGATTGCTTGTATTTTTCTAATAGCGTTTTAAGACGTTTATTTTGATACGCTAATTTACAATGCGCTGAGCGTTTATCTTCCAATGATGTAACCGGCTATTTTTATTGTATAGTTATTAGCCTTATACTTTCATTTTTAGCGTTCATCGTCAAGTTGATATTATCGTAAAGTAGTCGCTAAAAGTGCTAAATTAGGCATTAAAAAAGGCTTACCTGTTGGTAAACCTTTTTATTTTAAAAACATTTTGTTTATTTAGATGACATAAAATCGATAGCTGCGCTAATTTCATCATCAGAACAATCCATACATGTACCTTTAGGAGGCATTGCGTTGAATCCGTTAAGTGCGTGATCGAGTAAAATATCTTTACCTTTGGCTATACGTGGAGCCCAATCGTCAGCTGATTTTGGTGCACCTAATGCGCCTGTGCCATGACATGCAAAACAAGAGCTTTGATATACTTGTTCGCCAGAACGAGGGCCTGTAGGTACGGCAGCTGCAGCGGCTTTATCACCTTCAAGATATACAGCACCAATTGGCGCGAGACGTTTTTTAATTGCATCTTCAGTCATAGAGTTATCATATGGCTGTGCGTATGCGGTGGTTGCTAGCAATAATAATGCTGCAGCTGTTAATTTTTTCATTTTGCTTTGCCCACTTCGATTTGAACGTGATCAATCACGATATAGATGACGGAAATTGAACCGATTATAACTCTCTGGCGCAATTTATAAAATGCTAAGAGATGTTTTTATTAATAAAACTGAATACTTTTTGCGTTAACGCAATAAATTTAATAATTTTTGCTTTTTGTTTAGCAATAAAATAAACGTAGTTAATTATAAACAAGTAAACGATCTTAAGATCAAAGTTAGTTTATAGCCAATACGCTACTAACAAGCTTTTCGATCCCAGCATCTGCGTCAAGAATAGTTTGAGCCAACATATAAGCAGGTGTAGTCACTAGCTTGTTCGATTGATCAATAACGACATCATCAACCTCGCAGTTAATATGTGTTGCGCCCAATGAATTAAGTGCGTGTGCAGTATCAGGATCGTTGCCAATAGTAAGTTGAGCATTGTTGTAAATAAAAGGGATCAAAGCCGGTGCAATACACATATAACCGGCAGGTTTTTTTGCTTGAGCAAATGCTTTACAAGCATTAAGTACGTCATTATTAATAGAGGCCTGTATGCCTTTAACGGCAAAGTCGCATAAGTTTTTCGCAGCGCCAAAACCACCTGGAACAATTAGCGCATCAAACTGAGTAATATCTAGCTCAATCAGTGATTTGACCTCACCTCGCGCAATGCGAGCAGCTTCTGTTAATACATTTCGTTTATCAGTCATTACTTCACCGGTTAAATGATTAATAGTGTGAAGTTGTTCGATATCCGGTGCAAAACATTGATAAGTAGCGCCATTTTTAGCTATGTGTAATAAGGTTAAAATTGCTTCATTAATTTCACTACCATCGTATACGCCACACCCTGCTAATATTACAGCTACGTTTTTCATGCTTTTGTGCTCCTTAATTGAATTTTCTAGGTGTATAGTTTGAAGTTTAACATGGACGAAATTTTTCGTTTAAATAAAGTTTTAGTATAAAAAACGTTCGCTAAGTAAGTTGTCGCGCGGTATATGCTATTCGCTAGTGATACTCTATGAAAAAAAGTATAAAGGATCGCTATGATCTTTGATCCATTATGCTAGAATACTCCTCCGGTTATTCAAATGGATAGGAATAATCAAAGTGAGTAACAACATAAACGGTTATTAAAAAACCTTTTTCCACATTGGTTTAAAATAATAAAAAAAGAACCTCGTATTATCTTTTTTAAACAAAAACAAGCAGTTAAAGTATTTTCTAGGCATTTTAAAATGCTTTGGAAGAATAGCTTGTGGCTGTTATCTACACACTTATCCACAGCTTGCTCTAGTTTTAATAACACGATAAGCAGTAATTCACTGTCGTTTTATTTACTACCTTGTGGCATGCTTATAATTACCTTAATTTTTTGCATTTAGGATCCAAATTCACCATGGCTCAGATCCCCGAAAACCCACTTATTTTAGTTGATGGCTCGTCATATTTATTTCGTGCTTATCATTCTCCGCCGCATTTAACTAATTCTAAAGGTGAGGCTACGGGCGCTATTTATGGCGTGATCAACATGCTTAAAAGCTTGATCAGACAATATGATCCCTCACATATGGTGGTTATATTTGACGCTAAAGGTAAAACGTTCCGTAACGATATGTATAGCGAGTATAAGGCAAATCGTCCGCCTATGCCGGATGACTTACGCACTCAAATAGCACCGATACACAGTATTATTAAAGCGATGGGCTTTCCGCTAATTAGTATTGAAGGCGTTGAAGCTGATGATGTTATCGGCACATTTGCACGTATAGCATCAGAGCAAAAGCGCCATGTACTCGTCTCTACTGGCGATAAAGACATGGCGCAGCTTGTTAATGAACACGTTACGCTAATAAACACGATGACCGACAGTATTTCAGATCCCGTCACCGTGGTTGAAAAGTTTGGTGTAGGCCCTGAACTTATTATTGATTACTTAGCATTAATGGGTGATAAGGTCGATAATATTCCGGGTGTTGAAGGTTGTGGTCCAAAAACGGCGGTTAAATGGTTAGAAAAATATGGCTCTCTTCAAGGTGTAATGGATCATGCGAGTGAGATTAAAGGTAAAATAGGTGAAAAGTTAGCAATTGCTCTTGATCATCTGCCTTTAAGCTACGAACTTGCGACAATTAAGTGTGATGTTGAAGTTGAATCTGATCTTGATACATTCAAACTTCAAGAGCCTAACAAAGACGAATTAATTGCATTATATGGTGAGTGCGAATTCCGTCGTTGGTTAGCTGAGTTACTTGATAATCCTAAATATGCTGAAACACATTTAGCTGTGCCTACCGAAGCCAATGAATTACCAAAAGTAGAAGACGCTCATTACGAAACGATTTTGACGCAAGCGCAGTTTGATACATTAATAGATCAATTAAATAGTGCTGAGTTATTTGCGTTTGATACTGAAACAACCAGCCTCGATTACATGAAAGCGCAATTGGTGGGTATGAGCTTTGCCGTAAAAGCGGGTGAAGCTGCTTATTTGCCGGTAGCGCATGACTACCCGGGTGCGCCTGAGCAACTAAGTCTTGAATTTGTAATGCAAAAATTGGGTCCAATTTTGGCAGATGCAAACAAAGCTAAAGTAGGGCAAAACCTTAAATACGATAAAAGCGTATTAGCTAATGCAGGTTTTGCGCTAAATGGCATTAAGTTTGACACTATGCTTGAGTCGTA
Organism: Pseudoalteromonas sp. S558; assembly: GCF_005886635.1. Taxonomy (NCBI): domain Bacteria; kingdom Pseudomonadati; phylum Pseudomonadota; class Gammaproteobacteria; order Alteromonadales; family Pseudoalteromonadaceae; genus Pseudoalteromonas; species Pseudoalteromonas sp. S558. The sequence goes on from NZ_PNDU01000082.1 coordinate 15,680, forward strand.
CGTATTCAATAGTGTGGGCACGCGCCACGACATGGACTCGCTAGCTCTTAAATACCTCGGCCATAAAAATATTAGCTTTGAAGATATTGCTGGTAAAGGTAAAAAGCAGCTTACCTTTAATCAAATTGAACTTGAAAAAGCAGCGCCATATGCTGCAGAAGATGCCGATATTACTTTGCGCCTACATGAGGTGCTTTGGCCAAAAATAGCGGCAGATGAAAAACTAAAATCTGTATTCGAAGATATCGAAATGCCACTTGTTAGCGTGATTTCTGATATTGAACGCACCGGTGTTGCAATCGATAGCAACATGCTTGCAGCGCATAGCCAGCGCTTAGGTGAGCGTTTAATTGAGCTTGAAAAAGAAGCGTTTGAAATAGCAGGCGAACCATTTAACTTAAGTTCTCCAAAGCAACTACAAGTATTGTTGTTTGAAAAACTTGAGCTGCCTATTATCAAAAAAACGCCTAAAGGTGCACCTTCTACCGCAGAAGAAGTATTGCAAGAGCTTGCCCATGATTATCCGCTACCTAAAGTAATTATAGAGCACCGTGGTTTATCAAAGCTTAAATCAACGTACACCGATAAATTACCATTAATGGTGAATGAGAAAACCCAGCGTGTGCATACCTCTTATCATCAGGCCGTAACAGCCACGGGGCGTTTAAGCTCAACTGATCCTAATTTACAAAATATTCCAATTCGATCAGAAGAAGGACGCCGTATTCGTGAAGCGTTTATAGCCGCAGATGGTTACAAAATTGTCGCAGCCGATTACAGTCAAATTGAGCTGCGTATTATGGCGCATCTTTCACAAGACAAAGGTCTATTAAGTGCATTTGCCAACGGCTTAGATGTACATAGTGCAACTGCCGCTGAAGTATTTGGTGTTGAGCTTGGTGATGTAACTACCGATATGCGCCGTAAGGCTAAAGCAGTAAACTTTGGCTTAATTTATGGTATGTCTGCATTTGGTTTAGCGCGTCAATTAGATGTACCGCGTCATGAGGCGCAGCATTACATAGATAAATATTTTGAGCGCTTTCCTGGTGTGCTTGAATATATGGAAACAACACGCGAGAAAGCAGCTGAAAATGGCTACGTTGAAACAATATTTGGCCGTCGCTTGCATTTACCAGAAATAAACGCACGTAATGGTGCGCGCAGAAAAGGAGCCGAACGTGCTGCTATAAACGCACCAATGCAGGGTACTGCCGCCGATATTATTAAAAAGGCAATGCTGAGCGTTAACCGCTGGGTACACGAACAAGCGCCAAATACAATTAAGCTGCTTATGCAAGTGCACGATGAATTAGTATTTGAAATCAAAACAGACTGCGCGGCACAATACACAAAACATATTTGTGAACTTATGTCACAAGCCGCTGCACTTGATGTGCCGCTCATAGTTGAAGCTGATGAAGGTGACAACTGGGAGCAGGCTCATTAATTGATTTTAAGCTATAAATAACGCGGCTAATTGCCGCGTTATTTTTTATGGGTTAATTGCCAAAAATCGTCGTTTTTGGTTTGTTGTCAAATGCTCATCAAGTAAAGCTGTGATCATGTGTTGAGCTTGTTGCCCAGTGTATTGCTTATTTAATTGATCAATTTGAGTTACTAATTGTAAGTTTAGGCTCTGCCATTGCAGGCGTTGTTGTTGCAAGGTAATTAAGCGTGTTGCGGCAGCATCACCAAACTCTCCTGCGAGCTGGTTATAATCCTGACTAATAAGTGCTTGTTCAAGTTCATTATTTAATGCGTTTAACTGCTTGCTTGGTTTTAGCGCTTGAGTAAGGTGTTCAGGTAATGCTCCCTCAAGGTTTGCTAATAATTGTTGTTTTAACTCATCATTAATATGGCGATCTTGATTGATCTCCAGTTTAGCAATGGTATAGCGTTGCCACTGATTATCATCATCAAATAGTAGCGCAATCTCATCGTCGTTAAAGTATTGGCTTTGAACCGTAAGCATCTCTTTTAATTGTTCCGATAGCGATAAACCGTTTAGCGAATTTTGTAGTTCAGCAATGGCTTCTTTAAAGCTTAAATAACGGGCAAATAAAGCCGCGTGTTTTTTACATTGCTGTATTTGCGTGCAGGCTTGCTGTGTTTGCGTAATGCTAAAATTATCGTGTTCTTGCTCAGCTAGAATAATGTGGTCAAACATATCATCAACAGCCGTTGGAATGTTCACATCTGGCGGAAGAGCCTGCTTGTTAGGCTGAAAGATAAAATAACTAATAACAAGGGCCGTGATAATAAACACAAGCCCTACAAAGTATGAACGACACATTATTTACAAACCCATGTTTTTTAAACGGTTTGCGTGCTGGCGATAAACGCTAAGTGGATCGGTTTCAAAAATATGATGAAAGCCAATCATCTGATTTACTTCATCAAGATGATTCATTTTGTAGTTGTCTTTTAAAACATAGCCAAGGTGGCTACTACAACGTGAGACTAATCCATCATCATCCCCAAGAATGAGTAATGACGTAATCGCTAATGGTGCATCTGAGGGATCAAAAACATTAGTGAGTGTGCGTGTGCCACTCCATGAAAAGTAATAAACGCCATTGCTTGCTTGCATTGGACCTTGGTCGCACTGAGATGCGGGTAAACCTTCAGGGTATTTCTGATTAAACGCAAGTGCACCTTTCGTGGTTAAGCTCTCAAGTGCTCCAACAGCATTTTGTGGTAATCCATTATTACCTGATAGTAGTCCGATTAATCCACCAAAGGCATTAAATGCAGCTTTTGCAACGCCTTCAAGTTTTGAACCAGGAATGAGTCCTTGACGAACAATATCAGCAACAGGGCTTCCAAAATTTACGCCACCGACACTGGTTGCCGAAGCAATAATATCAGGACGAACAGAAGCGGCATAACGGATACTTTGCGCGCCTTGGCTATGACCAATTAGATTAACTTTAGACGCGCCCGTTAATGCCAATATTTGTTCGACTTGTTGCAGTAATTGTTCACCTCGCTGCTCTGAGCTATTTACAGAAGAGACAGAAGTAACATAAACGCGAGCGCCATCTTTACTTAGATTTGTTGGAATACGATAGAAGTAATCAATACCTAAGATGTCGTCAAACCCCATTATTCCATGAGCTAAAACGATTGGATATTTAGTTTGCGTATAGCCTGCATTTGCTGCAAAGCTTAAAATAAACAGTAAACTACAAATAGATAGAAGAAATATTTTTTTCATAAATGGTACTCTTTTGTGTGTGTTTTATAACGTCATTAAACTGCTATTAGCAATTTTATTTGTGTGTTTTTTATTCAGCTTGTTACTAATAGAACAAATAATTAACATTTTAGTAATGTTAATTTTAAGTTAAATTAAAATGCAATTTGTAGGATTAGTTATATGTTTATCAATTCTTTCAATTCATCCCTTTATTTAGTTTATTTCTCAAGCCTAGTTTGTTAAAGTGCCGCCCGTCCTATCCTGTAGGACATCCTGTTGATGATGCATCTGAAAAGGTGCAACAAATTGATAGCTTCTCCCCAGTTTGCTATATCGGCCTACCAACGTGTTTGTTGGGCCGTTTTTTGTTTTATCCCCCTTACATTGATCTACTTATTATTTATCCAAAACTCCGCTTGTATACCCAATTTAAATCGATCATAGCTGCACCTTAAAGCCGCCTTTTTAAATAAAGTCGTAATGAAATATCGAATCCGATATTTTAGTGTGGTTTGGGTAAACATCGGGTGATACCATCAAACAAGGGTCTATTTAACCTAAACTCTAGGGTCTGTTGATCTTTCAAGATTAAATTTGCAGCAGTCTGTT
>NZ_PNDU01000083.1:0-23313 GCF_005886635.1 Pseudoalteromonas sp. S558
AAAAATTTTTGCCTAGTTCTAGCGTAATTTTCTTAACGTTAAATAGACCCCATATATAAGCAGGTTGGTATAACCAAGTCTACTGGGCTTATAAACCTCGGCTGTGAATAAACCTTCCTGAATTGAACCAATTTAAACCCACAAAGATCAACGCAGCTCTGTATAAATAAACATAGCGAGGTTTGGTTCGCTATGTTTTTATTCGCTTTAGTATTAACCTTCTAGTTGAAAGTCGTACACTGAGCCTAAATTAAGCAGCTGTGTAAGTTCATCAAGTGCTTGGTAGCTTTCGGTGAGTAGGGCTGAGTCTGCAAAGTCACTTGCGCCTAATTTGTCGCGGTAGTTACGTTTTGCCCAGTCACACAGTTGTGTGTATTTAGTATCCGTTAAAATAACGTCTGGGTTTACTGCAGCGAGTTCTTGCTCGTTAAGGGCTACGCGTAAACGCAAACAAGCTGGGCCGCCGCCATTTTGCATACTTTGGCGTAAATCAAAAAACTGTACTTGGTTGACTGGGTTATCAGCCATAATCATTTCTTCAATGTAGGCATTGACTGCACTGTTGCGCTTACACTCTTGTGGTGCAACTAATAACATTGAACCATCATTAAGGCTCACTAGTTGGCTATTAAATAAGTAACTACTTACTGCATCGTTAATACTCACTTTATCGCTTGGTACTTCAATAATGTAAAACTCTTTACTGCCCACATACGCGTCGCGAATATCTTGCAGTGCCAAAGCTTGGTTTAAAAATGCTTGCTGGTGGCACAGTAATACATTGGCGTTACCGACTGCAATTACATCGTTATGAAACACACCTTGGTCTATTACGTCTGGATTTTGCTGTAGTAAAATTTGGCTTGAATCTTTTAAGTTATGTAAGCGACAAATTGCTTCTGAGGCTTCAAGCGTTTGCCTTGCAGGAAATTTAGCTGGTTTTGGTAATTGGCTGTTAAACGCGCTGGCACCAAATACGAACATTTCAAGGCCTTGCTCGCCGTGGCTGTCACAAAAACGAGTATGGTTTGCTGCACCTTCGTCGCCAAAAAAGCCTTGGTCTGGCAAATGGGTATGGTGCGCAAAGTATTTGTCGTTATTAAACATCGCTTTTAATAAGCGTGTAGTGGTTGCAGGCTCTAATGAACGATGAAACTTATTATTTAAATTAGCTGAAGTAAAATGTACTTTGCCGTCGGTTGTATCGGGAGATGGTGATACCGTCGCGGCATTAGCTGTCCACATTGCAGACGCTGAATAACACGCGCGTAATAAAATAGGATCTGCTTTAAATGCTTTGTGGATTACTTGAGCATCGTTGCCTGTAAAGCCTAAGCGGCGCAGTACGTTTAAGTCGGGGCGCGCATGGGGTGCAAATACACCTTGAGTTAGGCCTTTGTCGTGCATGGCTTTCATTTTTTCAAGGCCTTGCAGTACTGCCTCTTGAGGATTTGAAAAGCTTGCTGCGTTATTTAACGAGGCAACATTACCATACGATAAACCAGCGTAGTTGTGGGTAGAACCAACTAAACCATCAAAATTAACTTCCAAAGCGTGCATACACGTTCCAACTAAAAATTTTCAATAGGATGCCACAATACAACGCAATCGGGCTGCTTGCAAAGTTATAAGCACAGTGTTTTTATTGATTTTTGATGTTTTTAAATGTGATCTTTTAGATGGAGTGTTTTTATATTAGGTGGTTCATAGTGCGAAAAAGCTTAGCCTAAAGTAGTTTATACATTTCAGTTTTACGCTAAGCCTTTACACAATACGCTATTATTTAACATAGGCGCGTTCTTTTTCAGCCGTGGTGTGGGTATTTGTTGGATCATTAACTTGCCAAACGCTAATGTCTAAACGCCATAAGAGGTAAAGGGTATGGTATAAGTTGAACATGATTTTTCCTTGGTATTTTCACTGAACACATCAGTTTATAGGAAGAAGTATGCCAACATTAACTTGAATATTTTATGAATAGAAATCAGGTGTTTAGTATTTAAGTGCAAATATATACTTAAGGATTAGCACCAAAGCGGTGAAGTATTTTTAAAATATGCACCAGTGTGGTGTGTTTTTAGCAAAAAGCCCTGCAACTATTGGGTCACTTAAATGTGCAAGGCTTTTTAAAAAATGTAGTCACTTAAAAAGTAAATTAGCGGCCTATTTTTTATATGCGCCAACAAAAGTAATTTTTTCATATGAGTCATTTTAATTAAAGCTTAATCGGCTAAGTCGTTTACTACTAAATCAAGCAGTTGCATTAACTGTTTCGCTTGTGTTGCATCTACACTATCAAATTTACATAAAATATTTTTAGGAATATCGGCTGCTTTTAACTTAAGCGATTGGCCATGCTGGGTTAGCTGCACTAGGCGTTTGCGTTTGTCGTGCTCATCTTTAATAACAGCCAGTAATGATTTGTCGCTCATTTTTTTGAGTATTTGGGTCATTGCACCGCCATCTATCGCGGTTTTATCTATTAGCTCTGCAATTGTTATTTCGTCTTGCTCCCACAGGGCCATCATTACTACGTATTGTGGGTAAGTTAAATTTAGCTCGTTTAAAGGCTCGCGATACGCACGCGCAATACTGTTAGATGCCATGTATAACCGATGGCATAACTGATTTTTTAACTTTAATTGCTCAAACGGCATAACTTTTTCCTTCATTTCAATATTCGCTATTTTAATTTGCATGCAAAGTATTTGCAATCTCTAATTACTTGATCTATTATTTTGCACACAAACTAAATTGGTTATTATTTTTAAACTTTGGAGTTCATTATGAATGTATTACAAAACGTAGCTTACACAGCAAAAGCAACGGCAACTGGCGGCCGTGAAGGCGTAGCTAAATCTGATGATGGTCGTTTAGATGTAAATTTATCAACACCTAAAGGTTTAGGCGGAGACGACGGTCAAGGCACTAACCCTGAGCAATTATTTGCCGCAGGTTATGCTGCGTGTTTTATTGGTGCACTTAAATTTGTAGCAGGTAGTGAAAAAATAGCACTACCAAGCGACACGCACATTGACTCACAAGTGTCTATTGGCGCGATTGAAGGCGGTTTTGGGATTGCAGTAAAACTTGCTGTATCACTAGGTGATATGGATAAAGCTGCAGCGCAGGAGCTTGTAGATAAAGCACACCAAGTATGCCCATATTCAAACGCAACACGTGGCAATATTGAAGTAGAGCTTTCAGTTATTTAATAGCTAACTGATATAATATTTAAAAAGCACACAGCGACAATCAGTCGTTGTGTGCTTTTTTGCGTTTTAAGGTAAAATCAATTTAATATGCAAAAAATCATATATTCAATATTCCATATATTCTGTTTTTGTTTTATTGTATGTGCACTAACACTGCGAGGACACTATGGAACAATTCAATCCACTTCAATTTTATAAATGTCTAGCGGACGATACGCGTTTAAAAGCAATGCTCCTAATTAGCCGCGAGCGAGAGTTGTGCGTATGCGAACTGGTTGCTGCACTTGAGCTAAGCCAGCCTAAAGTGTCTCGCCATTTAGCGCAGTTAAGACAATGCGGATTGTTGAGCGACCGCAAACAAAATCAATGGGTGTATTACAGCATTAATAAAGCCCTGCCAGAATGGGCTAAAACGGTGCTAACGCAAACGCTTACTGCTAATCCTTCATTTTATGAAAATGATTTAACGCGCTTAAACGCGATGGGTAATCGCCCTGAACGTATTACTAGCTGCTGTAACTAACTAATAAATTAACTTATTAAAGGTATTTAATTATGACTATTAAAGTAGGTATTAACGGTTTTGGCCGTATGGGGCGTTTAACACTGCGTGCAGCAGTTGATTGGCCAGAAATCGAGTTTATTAAAGTAAATGATGTAGCGGGCGATGCTAAAACACACGCACATTTAATTGAGTTTGACTCAGTACACGGACGCTTAGCGCAGCAGGTTTCTAGTGATGATAATAGCTTTAGTGTGGGCAAACACACGATTACAGTTACCAATAACAAAACCATAAATGAAACTGATTGGTCAGATTGCGATGTAGTAATAGAAGCCAGCGGTAAAATGAAAACCACTGAGCTGTTAAATCAATATTTAGAACAAGGTGTTAAGCGCGTTGTAGTAACGGCGCCAGTAAAAGAAGACGGTATATTAAATGTAGTAATGGGTGTAAACGATGACCTTTTTAACGCAAAGGAGCATAAAATTGTTACGGCTGCTTCTTGCACAACTAATTGTTTAGCACCAATAGTAAAAGTACTGCAAGAAAAAGTGGGTATTAAACACGGCTCAATGACCACGATTCACGATATTACTAATACTCAAACGATTATTGATGCCCCTCATAAAGATTTACGCCGTGCGCGTTCGTGCGGTACAAGTTTAATACCTACTACAACCGGTAGTGCAACGGCTATTACGCATATTTTCCCCGAGCTAAAAGGTAAATTAAACGGCCATGCCGTGCGTGTACCTCTCACTAACGCGTCAATTACCGATTGTGTTTTTGAGCTAGAGCGAGGTGTTACACAAGACGAAGTAAACACTTGGTTTAAAAACGCTGCAAATAATGAGCTAAAAGACATTTTAGGCTACGAAGAAAAGCCGCTTGTATCTATAGATTACAAAACTGATCCACGTAGCTGCACCATAGATGCACTTTCTACTATGGTTATTAACAACACTCAGCTTAAATTATATGCTTGGTATGATAACGAGTGGGGTTATGCCAACCGTACTGCTGAGCTAATGCTTAAAGTTGCAAAAAGTGATTTAGTTTAATCTCATTTAATAAGGTTTAACGCTATGTTTGCGCAGTTGGCTAACTTACCGAGTTCTATAAAACAATATTTAATAATTACTGGTAACTATTGGGCATTTACTTTAACCGATGGTGCACTGCGCATGCTGGTGGTGCTGTATTTTCATCAGTTAGGTTATGGTGCATTTGCAATAGCCATGTTGTTTTTGTTTTATGAAATTTTTGGTGTGATCACTAATTTAGTCGGTGGTTGGCTTGGCGCGTATTTAGGGTTAAATAAAACCATGAATGTAGGGCTTGGGCTACAACTTGTCGCTTTAGCCATGTTGTGCGTGCCAGGAGATTGGTTAACGGTTGCCTATGTTATGGCAGCGCAAGCACTGAGTGGCATAGCTAAAGACTTAAATAAAATGAGCGCAAAGAGCGCCATTAAGTATTTAGTACCGCAAAGCGATGAGGGGCAAAGTCAATTATATAAATGGATTGCCATACTTACCGGCTCTAAAAATGCTTTAAAAGGGGTGGGCTTTTTTTTAGGTGGATTACTGCTTACTGTATTTGGCTTTGTAGGTGCGCTAGTAAGCTTAATAGCTTTACTCAGTGTTGCGTGGGTTATTAGTTTAATTTTTTTGAAAGGCGATATTGGCAAAGCTAAAAACAAACCTAAGTTTAAAGAGTTATTTTCTAAATCCCGGGCAATAAACTTACTTAGTGCTGCGCGCTTATGTTTGTTTGCGGCGCGCGATGTGTGGTTTGTCGTTGCATTACCGGTTTACTTAGCCGCTCAGTTTAACTGGGATCACTGGTGGGTAAGCGGCTTTATGGCTTTGTGGGTTATTGCTTATGGGCTGGTGCAATCGCAAGCTCCGCGCATAACTGGGCAAGGTGATTCAACTTCACATTCGGTCAAAAAAGCGTATTGGTGGGTCGTTTTATTAAGTGGTGTAACTGGCATTTTAGCGTTGTTGATGCAATTAGACATAGTAGTACATTTTACGCTTGTAATTGGCTTACTTATTTTTGGTGGTGTATTTGCTGTAAATTCATCACTGCACAGTTACTTAATAGTAAGTTTTGCTAAAAACGATGGGGTGTCGCTCGACGTTGGTTTTTACTATATGGCCAACGCAATAGGGCGTTTACTTGGTACGGTGCTTTCTGGTTGGGTATTCCAAATTTATGGGTTGGTGGCATGTTTATGGGTAAGTGTGTGTTTACTCATAGCTGCAACCTTAATCACCTTTTTTCTTAATAAAATTAGGTTAAATTAGCGCAACGACCTTAAATGTAGTTTTAGTTTAGTAGTTTAGCTAGTATGATTTGGCAATTAGTCTAGACTGAAAGTAACTACGTAAAAGGAAGGTAAGTTTAATGCGGGAAATAGCGCTAGCAAAAAAGTTATTGTGGATCAGTGTGGGTGGAATACTACTCACTGTTATCGTTTTATCGACTATTTTGTGGTCTGAGCTTTCATCAAGCAATACTAAGTTGTCAATTGAAGCAGAACAATTAATTGTCACAGAAGTCGATGAAAAGCTAACAGCAAAAGCCGCTTCATACGGCGAGCAAATTGCCGCTTTTATAAATGAGGTATACCGAGTTCCTTTTTCTTTAGCCTCTATTTTAGGTGAATCAGCAGAAAAAAACGCGTTGAGCCGTGACTCTGCCGTGCTATTAAATAGATCGCTTATCACCGACAATGCTTTGTTGTCTTCTATCTATTCTCAATTTGAAAAAAATGGCTTTGACAACAGTGACGCTAACTTCACTAGCGGCTTTCCTCATTCAGTAAAAGGCGTAGGAACGCTAGAGATTTATTTTACGCGTAGTAAACAAGGTGTTGTTAAGCAACAAGTTGTAGAAGACGCGAGCGAAAAATATATAACTAAACTTAATGAGTTTGGCTTACGTGAAGCAGAATGGTATTTATGTGCTAAGGATAGTGAAAAGCCATGCATCATGGAGCCTTATTTATACGAGATATCCCCCGGTTATTCTGAAATGATGACCTCCCTTACAGTGCCAATAATGAGGTCGGGCCAATTTATAGGTTTAGCTGGTGCAGACATTACCTTACCTGTTTTTCAATCTTTAACCGAAAAGTTATCAGAAGAATTATACAACGGTAAAGCAAAAGTGACTTTGTTAAGTAGCTTAAATTTAATCGTTGGTAGTAGTCATTATAAAGATAAGCTCGGGCGTCCTTTTAAAGAAGCAATTAATGACTCTGTAAACAAAAATTTTGAGAGCTTAGATGGCGAAGGAGGAGTCTATAAATCTGGAAATGACATTTTAGTTTCATATCCTATTAAAATTAAATTAGCCGATGTAAGTTGGACGTTACTAATTGAGGTGCCTGCAGATTTAGCATTAGCTGGACCGGTTACTTTAACTAATAACATGTCAGAAATGGCCAAGTATCTTGGTTTATTAATCTTAGTATCAGGCTCAGTAATTGCTGTTATTGCTTTTATTGTAATGAAATTGGTTGTTAGTAGTGTGGTTGCCCCTTTAGAGCAGATCCAAAAACGAGTTGATAATTTAGCAAGCTCAGAAGGGGATCTTACTCATACTTTAGAAGTTGATACGCATGCTGAGCTAATTGCCCTAGCTGCTGGTTTTAATCGTTTTTTATCTAAATTAAGAGAATTAATAATTCAGTTAAAAGCAGTTTCTGAACAAACAAAACATCAAGGCGAAATTGCATCGCATATCGCCATAGATACTAAGCAAAATGTTCAAGCACAATTTAAAGAGATTGAAAGCGTAGTAACGGCTATGAATGAAATGAGCGCTACGGCACTCGAAGTGGCTAGAGCATCTGAGCAATCGGCGCAACAAGCTGACGAAATCAATGGCTTAGTAGTCAGTAGCGAATCGAGTTTATCTTCTGCGATGACGCAAGTTAAAACGATGTCAGAAGAAATTAAAGAAGCTAACCAAGCTGTTGAAAAAGTGGCATCGCGTAGTAAAGATATTACACAAATTTTGGATGTGATCCGTACCATTTCAGAACAAACTAATTTGCTAGCGTTAAATGCTGCTATTGAAGCTGCACGCGCAGGTGAGCACGGTCGTGGTTTTGCTGTTGTAGCTGATGAAGTGAGAGCGCTTGCTTCTAAAACACGCTCATCCACTGATGACATAAGTAAATTAATTGATAGTTTACTTCATGAAGTTGGGAATGCTTCAACGGTTATCGAAAAGGGTGTGGTGCGTGCACAAAGTGCAGTAGAGGAAACATCTGTTGCATTTGATGCATTGCACAGTGTTGTGGTTAAAGTCGATGAAATAACAAACCAAATCACGCACATTGCTACTGCAGCGGAAGAGCAAAGCTTAGTGACAGAAGAGATCAACCGCAATTTAACGCTTATATCAGACGCCGCCTCGCAGTTATCTGACTTATCGGCGCAAGCTGGCGACAGCAGCGAAGTGCTCAATAAGTTGGTCACGCAGCAAGATTCAGAACTTAATAAGTTAAAAACGTAACGTTTGACTCGTGTTAGCATAAATATAAATGGCAGTGATTAAATCACTGTCATTTTTTATGCAAATAATTGAGGTGTGAGTTTATAAACTCTTCATAATTGTGAACATTTGATTAATCATAGGTTGAGCTAGCGATTCAACACCTGGACGATTAAAGTAACCGCGTAGCCCAGTAAACTGAACCTCAAAAAATCGTGCATAATCTTGTGCAGGTATATTATTACTCAGCTCATTATTTGCTATTGCTTGCTCAAAGAGAATTGAAAGATAGCTTTCAAATTTATCTGCTAAATCTAAACTAAGTTGATATAGGCGACTATCTTTCTCGGCAAATTCGCAATTGGCCTTCACCAACATGCAAATTGCACTGGGTATATTTTCTTTTTTTGTGACTACATCCTCAACAAAAATGCGTAAACCATCAAGAATATTATCTGAAGTAGATAAACACTCGTTAATTTGGGTTTGCATTTGTACTGTGTAGTCTTTTAAAGATTCAATATAAAGCCCTTCCTTTGAACCAAAAGCAGCGTAAATACTGCCAGGGCGCATGTTAACTGCTTCTTGCAAATCGCGCGTTGAGGTTGCATGAAAACCTTTCTCCCAAAATAGCTGACTTGCAAGTCGGACAACGGTTTCACGCTCAAACTTTATTTTGTTAGCCATGTCATTTCTCAATTAATTTGAACACTTGCTCAATTTTAACTTGAACAGTCGCTCAAAATCAAATAGTATGTGTTTCGAAGTTACTTAAACCTAATTATTTATTGGAGCTAAACATGTCAGAATTTACTTTATACACAGCAGAAAATGCACCTGAAGAGTCAAAGTCTCTAATGGCTGATTCAGTAGCTGCATTTGGTATGGTCCCTAACTTACATGCAGTAATGGCTGAAGCGCCAACATTACTTAAAGGGTATCAAGTGCTGCATGACTTGTTTCAAAAAACATCGTTTAATGCACAAGAGCTTACTGTAGTATGGCAATCAATTAATGTTGAACATAACTGCCATTACTGCGTGCCTGCACATAGCGCTATAGCAGCTTCAATGAAAGTTGATCAAGATATTGTTGATGCATTGGTAAATCAAACACCCCTTGCGGACTCTAAGCTTGAAACACTTCGTGAAACAACATTAGCAATGACACGTGAGCGCGGTGTGATCAGCGATGAGCAAATTGAAAAGTTTTTTGCAGCAGGTTATGGCAAGCAACAACTACTTGAAATCATTGTAGGCTTATCTCAAAAAGTTATGAGTAATTACACTAACCACCTTGCAGATACGCCTGTTGATGAACCATTTAAAAAATACGTAAAATAAATACGATTTTATAAATGACAAAAGGCAGCCTAGGCTGCCTTTTTTGTGTCTATAAATTGCGGCTATTTAAATTTAACCGTTTTTGTACTACGTGTATAAATACGTTGTTCGGGCTTTGTCCACTCACCTTTTTTTAAGTAAGAGGTCGATACAATAAATTTTTCGTCTTTTAGTTCACTCATAGATTTAACTTTAGTAATTCCTTCTTTACTACCCGTTACATCCTCATAGGCTACAAATTGAGTGGGGCTTAGCACCTTTAATGTGCCTTTAGTGTAAAAACCAGCCGTTGTGAAGTAATAAAAAACGAGTAACTCTTTTTTGCTATCGTAAAAAATCATAGATTCGCCGCCATACTCACCTTCATTAATAGAGTGTGCAGTGCGAATAGCTTTACCATTGAGTGCTCGTTCCCACTTACCTACATCTTGAATTGGCTTTTCGCCTTGGGCTACTTCAAAGTTAGCTTGCCAAGTACCCAAAAAAGGTTGAAATACAGCTAGTTGTTTATCTAAAGTTAGGTTATTTTCATCTGCGTAACTAAACGTAAATACACACAGGCATAAGGCTAAGAATAGCGTTTTAAAATATGTCATACTTTCACTCTCTTTTTTTAGTTTTATAAAGTTAGTATAGGTGATAATTAATTGATAAAGAAAACTTTAATAACGATAGCGAGCCTTTTTATCATTTTTACTTGGCTAGCTTATACGCTTAATTACACGCTAATTTATGTACCAATCTATATCAGCGTTTTGAGCGCATTAAGCTTTTTAGTATATGCGTGGGATAAACGCAAAGCTAAGCAATCGGTATATAAAAAAGTAAATCGTACACCGGAGCGAACATTGCAGTTAATAGCGCTTTTCGGGGGATGGCCTGGTGCATTAATAGCTCAACAGTTATTGCGTCATAAGTCGCAAAAAAAACGTTTTATTATTGTGCTGTGGTTGTGTATTTTAATTAATATATGCATCTTGGGGTATGCTAACCATTATTTTAAAACACTCTTGTAATACTAATGCATTAATTGAGTGCATATTGGCGTTATAAGTACTCGGAGTTATCAAACATAAAAGGGTTGTGAGTTGAATATTTGGTTAGGTAGTAGAGAAGCTAATATACTTTTATAGAAAAGTACATTAGCTAAAAAGATTTATATTGTTTACAGCGATTATTGGCCTGCCGTCGCTTTTTGCAATTGAACAGTGACTACTGTTTTTTTATCAACAACAACCCATTCTCTGTAAGTAATAAATCCTTTTTTACTTACTTCAATATCGTATTTTCCTTCTTCAAGTTCAATTGCATCTTGGTAGATAGGAGAAATATTCATAATGCGAACACGGGCATCGGCTGGGTTAGCGATAACTGTTAATGAAATTGGCGCTACAACTTCTTCAACATCCATAACGACTTCATTAACTACTTGCTCAGTTTCATCAACAGATGAAGTTGTTGAACAACCGCTTAATAAAAGGATGGCTGCAAATGCGCTTAGTTTTTTCATAAATAGTCCATTTAAAAGTATTGAGTGTTTCGAAAATTTTGGAAGAGTAAATGAAGTATTCAACTTGTCGTCCCTAACTCTCGTTTTAAAAAATAGCAATAGTTTAATATGTATCTACTGCTTATTCAATTATTGTCACTTTCGTTATGTAACTCGCAGAGCAATAACTCTACGAGTTGATATGCTTATTTTAAAGTAAATTATCCAAAGATTTAGTGATAGCTTCACTTCTTTCCACTAACTGCTCTGCCGTTTTATACATTCTTTTTTTCATCAATGCATTGGCCATTGTAATATAACGTCTTGATAACTCTTTTCGAAATGAAACTAAAAGAGAAAAGTCGCTTGGAAGTCCGGTTGATTCCAAATTCACTTGCTCTTCAAAAGCTAATAGTGCTTTATGATCGGTTATATTTTCTAGCATTTCATCATAACGTTGAAATCTTGGCAGATAGAACACAACAGCGTCTGATGTTGGGTAAGTGGCTTGTTCTCCCGCATCTAATTTTTTCTGATACGAACTTAACGCATCAATTGCCGACTCTCTTTTTAGTAAATTGGTAAATAGACTTTCAGCTTTTTGTTTATCAGTAAATATAGCCTTACCTACATTTAATAACGCTTTTTGAGATACCACGTCGTCTACTTCAATGGCTTGGTTTAAAGCAACTTCAAAATTCTCAAAATGTGTAGGTGAAGGGCTATATACGTAAGTGTTGTCGACTTCGTTGAGATCGCTGATTAGCTGAGGAATACTGTTGTTGTCAATTTCGTTATAACGTGATTGTTCTAATAATAAGTTAATCCTTGATGTAATATCAAAAATTATAGATTGGCGTTCCCTAAGAACACTTTCAAGTTGAACAGAAAGTGTTTCTGAGTCAGGATAATATTCAAGCGCATTAGAATATATAGCAATTATTTCATCAAAGTTTTTAAATTTACTTGAGTTGTTGCTGCTATCGTTTGCTTGGTCAGCAAAGTTTTTCAATATAGTGTCTTGGTTAACTCTCAACAGACCTTGTTTTAACACATTATACTGTGGAGGTATTTCACCTAATCTTTGCAAAATAGCTGGGCCATTCCACGCCATCCAAGTTTCTATTTGTTGATTAATAGCATTAGCATTATCAAGCTTTGCTTCTAGCTGTTTTATGTTATTGCCATTGGATAAATTTAATTGACCAGCGATGAGGATCAAAGCAGCTGATACTGCGACGAATATCATAGTTGGCTTTAGATTGGATTTAAGTTTATTTGATATGGGCACTAAAGAGTCGTGCCGTTTCGATGTTTCTAATGAAAGTGCTTTATTTAAACTTCCCCATAACCATAGCGGGCAATTTTTAGGACGTTTAGCCGTCGTGTCTTTAGGGAGTTTGTCAGCGGCAACACGATTAAATGGATGCTTACTACTAAGTAATTCAAAGGCAATACATGCGTATGAAAACACGTCGTCTCTGAGCGTAGCATCAGCGCCTTTTAGCTGCTCAGGACTGGCGTAAGTTGGTGTGTACCCACCAACTACACCTAGCTCGGTATTACTGTTTACTGCGTAGGCATCTTCAATACTTTTATGCTTAGCAATACCAAAATCGAGTACTTTTAAATTACCATTACTGTCAAAAATAATATTAGAAGGTTTAAGATCGTTATGTATTACGCCTTTTGAATGGGCATAATTTAAAGCATCGGCTAGTTGTTCTAAAATAATTTTGGCTTTTTTAAACACCAAACCCGAAGGCTTATTTCGTTTAATGATTTGCTCTAAGGTCTCCCCTTCGATCAGCTCCATTGTAACGTAATATAAGTCACCGTCTGAATCAGCAGAAAAAACTTTAACAATACTAGGGTGAGAGAGTTGCTGTGTTTTTGATGTCTCGTCTTTTAAAAGAGAAATTGCTTCTTCAGAGTGAGAGAACTCTTCTTGTAAAATTTTGATTGCTACAAATGCTTCTGAGCGAGTCGCATTTTCTAAAAATGTATCTCTAGCTCTATAGATATAACACATTCCGCCTTGACCAATAAGTTCTTCGATCAAATAACGACCTGATATTTTTTTACCTATTAGATTAATTTTATTTTTTGGCGGTGTTCTTTTAAGATTAGAGTCAAGTGAAGCAATTTGAGTTTTATCACTTGAGCTATTGATACTGCTCATCGTAAGTCCTTTTGTTGTGTTAATGTAAATAATCGCATAGGTAAGTTTTTTATTCTTACCAACTTTCCCTCTGATACAGTCCACCATTTTTACAAAATTCTCCCACTATAGCAATGATTCAATTGCCTAATATTTAGATCTAAATCACGTCTTTGTGGCTTCGATGTTGTTTTCAATTTGTAACTAATTTAATGTTTGTAATATTTTATAAAAATAAAACAATCTACTTGGCGGGTACTTTGAATTTAAAAGAGCAGAGCAGTACTTTGGTTGCTATGAATGATAATTTTCTAAAGCGTTACATAATGTGTTTTTTTATTAAGATGTTTTTAATAAATAGAATTTAAAATAGCGATACACAGCGTTTTTTTAACAACATATTTTTATAATACTATTTCATTAATAAATTATATATTTCCCGTATTTTTTAGATTAGTAAGATCAAGACAGTGTCCATATATTAATTTCAATGTTGACAATAGTTTCTCTTGTACTTTATCCTAGTGCAATTGAAGATTTATGGGACTAACTTATCAAATGGAACTGATACTAAACATAACTAGTTATCATAGACTCTCACCTGAAATTGAAGCATCTAAGACAACAGAAAATGTACTCACCTTTGGCCGTTCTAAAACATGTGACTGGCACTTTCCCGATCCTGAAAAGATTATATCGAGTAAGCACGGAAGAATAGAAAAAGAAGACGATGCATTTTACGTTTATGACGACTCTACTAACGGTGTTTTTGTCAATTTTGGTGTGACGCCGCTTGGTCAAGGTAATCGACAACGCCTTTCAGATAAAGATGTACTTACTATTGGCGATTTTCAAATTGATGTAAAGTTAGTTGAGCCGCAGGGCGCTGCTACGAGCAATGCTGGTTTGTCTCAACACCGTGATGATTTTATGGGAAATAAGCCTGAGTCATTTTCGCAACCGCATCACTTTACAAACGAATCTCTGTTAGATGAATCTATGCCTGCTGTTGATATGGTACAAGAAAGCTTCTCTGGTGGTAATAATCAAATACCTGAAGATTGGGATGAGTTATCGAGTCTTATGGCTCCTGCTTCTTTAGTTGCAGACAAGCCGGTTTTTGAAGAACCTCAAAAACCTGAAATTGCACCCACACCTCCAAAGCAAAATGTAGCGGCTAAAGTTCACACACCAGAGCCATCATCAGCGAAGGCCACTGTGAGCAGTGGCTCTGCGCTATCAGATGCTTTTTTAAAGGGATTAGGCGTTAAAGCCGAATTGCAGGATGCTTTAAATACACAAGAACATTGGTTCGAAATGGGGCAAGGTTTAAATTTATTACTAAACGAGCTTATGGAATCTCTGCGCCAAAGAGCGCATGTAAAAAACCAACTTCGCTTAAATCACACGATGTTTCAGACTAAGCAAAACAACCCTTTAAAATTTTCTGCGGATGTTGATGATGTTATTCAGAATTTATTCATCAGAAATAGTGCAAGCTTCCTTTCCTCTAAAGAATCAATAAAAGAAAGCTTTGTTGATACGCGCAGGCATGAACATGCATTATTGGCAGGAGCTGACGGTGTATTGAAAGGAATGTTAGCGCAAGTTTCTCCGCAGCATATAAGTCAACAAGTAAATGATAACGCCAATATACTAAAGATTATACCAGGGCAGATTGATTACAAGTGCTGGAAACTATATGAAAGTTTACATGATGATTTATCACAAGAAGTGAATACGAAAGGTGCGATGGCGATGTCAGATGACTTCTTAAAAGCATATAACGATAGAATTAAAGAAACGCTCTAGAAAGGAAAGCAATAATGTATAAAGTTAAGCTCTATTTGATGAGTTTTAGTTTACTATTTTTAGTACTCGGTTGCAGTACTGTTAATCAATTGGTTCCGCCTTCAACGGATTTAATTATTAATGTATCCAAGAACGTAAACCCGGATACATCGGATAGACCGTCTCCGGTAGTTATGAAAATTTTTGAACTTAGTTCACGTACTATCTTTGATACGCAGGATTTCTTTAGTCTTTATGATACACCTGAGAAATTACTTGGACCTGACCTAATTAAAAAAGATGAACTTGAATTACAGCCAAACTCAGTGCAAAAATATAAAATGAGTTTAAACAAAAATACTCGTTATGTAGGCGTTGTGGTTGCGTATAGAAATATAGACCAAGCTAGATGGCGATCTGTTATTGAGGTCGATCCAACGGGTTATGACGACATAGATGTTAATGTGGAAGCAATTGCTACATACATGAGAGAGCAATAAAAAGGATTTGTAAATGAGTGACAATACTCGGGTTGCGTGGACTGAAGGGATGTTTTTAAGACCACAGCACTTTCAGCAATCAGATAAACATATTGCGAATGTAATAAAGCAAGTGTGTAGCGGGAATTTGGCCGATCCGTGGGGAATACTTGAAGTAGCAATAGATACTGAATTATTGAATTCAGGTCAATTTGCTATTGAAGCATTATCTGCGATCACTCCAGATCTACTGCCGCTGGATATGCCTCAATCAACCCCATTACCAGAACCTTTGGTAGTAGGCAAAGATGTCTATGATGAGATAGTGTATCTTGCTATACCTGCGTTTAAAAATAGCGGGATTAATATCTCAGCGCCTGAAGAAAATATAGTCACTCGTTACAAATTGCATGATTTGTCTGTAAGTGATGACTTAATTGGCTCTCAATCTCAAGAAATAATCCAAGTTGCGAAAACGTTTAGTAAGTTGGTGTTATCCTCAGATGATCACTCTGGTTATATTTTACTTCCTTTAGCGAAAATTTTAGATGTAAGTAGTGAAGGTAGAATAAAGTTAGACACTAAATATATTCCAGCCTCATTGCAGGTTGGACAGTGTAAACCTCTTGTAGGATTAGTACGTGAAATAGGTTCGATGATTAAGCAACGCGCAGAAAGTATTGCCGTTAGACTATGCCAAGGTTATGCCGGAAGTACGTCTGTTGCTGACTTTATTATGCTACAAACACTGAATAAGTATGATGCGGTATTTGAAAACCTATTAACAGTCAATAACCTCCACCCAAATGTATTTTATACGCGGCTTATTGAGCTCGCAGGAGAGTTGTCTACGTTCAGTACGGTCAACAAAAGAGTGCCTAAGCTTCCCAAATACGACCACAAGAATTTAGGACAAGTATTTAGCGAAGTCGTTAATTTCTTATATCAGTCATTAAGTCATGTAATAGAGCAAACAGCGACTGAAATTAAGCTGGAGCAAAGTAAGTTTGGTATTTCATTTGGTGCTTTAAAAGACAAATCGGTGCTTAATTCAGCTCAATTTGTTCTTGCTATCAAAGCAAGTGTGCCACATGAAGAATTACGTAAAATACTCCCGTCACAAATAAAAATTGGCAGTGTTGAAACAATTCGTGATCTTGTAAATAATCAAATTCCAGGAATAACAATTAGTAGTTTACCTACCGCACCTAGGCAAATTCCGTATCATGCAGGCTTTCATTACTTTGAGCTAAATAAGCATGGCGAACACTGGGAAAAACTTCGCTCAAGTGGTGGAATAGCTATTCATTTATCAGGGAATTACCCAGAACTTCAATTAAGCCTTTGGGCTATTAGAACTTAACTTTTAAAGGAAGAGTTTCAATGGACGAAACCATTATAAAACCTCGCCCTGGTAGATTGGGGCGAAATGCACCAAGTATTAATACTGATAGCAATGACGCTGATAAGACCGTAATGTCGGTAGAGCCACCATCAGCTAGACAAGCAAGCAATGTTAAAGTATCTATATTTAAAAACCCTCTTTTAGAAGCTGCCACAGATTGTTTTTCATTAGTTATCTCAATTAGTCAGTCAAAGGAGATGACTAATTTAGCAGCACTTAAGCATCGCTGTGTTGAAGCACTAAAGCGCTTTGAAGTTGAAGTTCGAAGCCAAAATCTACCTAAAAATGTGATTAATAATTCTCGCTACTGCTTGTGTGCAATCTTAGATGAATCGGTATTAAATTCAAAGTGGAGTTCAATGGAATGGGCCGATGAAAGCTTATTGTCAACATTCCATAAAGAAACGTTTGGTGGCGAATATTTTTACACTCTTCTTGATGATGCATTGGGTCAACCCGAAAAAAACAAACAGTTTTTAGAGCTACAATACCACTGCCTAAATTTAGGTTTTAAAGGGAAATATAGACTAGATACAGGCGGAGATAATAAAGTCGAAGAGTATCGCTCTCAACTTTATCATCTTTTAAATCAATTAGATGGCCCAGTTAGTAATAAATTATCCCCCAATTGGAAAAGCAGAGTCGCTGCAGGTGTTGAACTAAGAAATCAAGTCCCACTTTGGGTCGTTTTCTCTGTGTTAGGTTTAGTGCTGCTCACTGTTTATTTATTTATTAACATGAGGCTCAATGATGCCGTTTTTTCCGTTAATGAAAAACTTGCCGTCATTCATCCTCTGGCAAATGACGTATCTATTGATAAAAAAGACCAACAATTACTTGTTTTAGAACAGTTATTACAAACTGAAATAACAATGGGCATTGTCGAAATTAAAAAAAGTAATGATCGCATTCGAATCTCGATTAATAGTGAAAGTCTTTTTAATCAAGGAGATTCAAAATTGCTGCCTTCTTTTCAGCCTATTCTTGAGAAACTCGCGCTTAGTTTAGAAGGGACAAAAGGGCGTATATTAATTACGGGTCATACTGATGACACGCCTATTAATACCGATAGATACCCCTCTAATTGGCATCTTTCTTTAGCCAGGGCAACACAAGTCGCTAATTCAATGGCTAAAAGTACAAACCTTAGTGGACGTTTATGGCCAGAAGGTAAAGGTGCTGCAGAGCCAATAGCCAGCAATTCAGATTCAGCTTCTCGGTCATTAAACCGACGAATTGAAATCGATTTATTATTTTAATGGGGCTGACATGAGTTTCTCGCAAAAAATTAAAAAAATGACATACGCGCTTACATCACGCACTGGGATATTAATTATAGGTTTTCTTGCTCTATCATTATTGATCTGGTTTGGCGGTCCATTAATCGCAGTTGCTGATTACGTTCCATTAGAAAGCATAGCCTCAAGATTGTTAACAATATTGCTAGTGCTACTCATTTTTTCTGTATCAAAAATTTATCGTCTTATGCAACAAAGCAAAAGAGACGAGAAAATGGCTGATGAGCTTATTGACAGTGATGATTCAAATAGCAGTGAAGTTAACGAAGAGATCACAACGTTAAAAACAAGAATGAACGAAGCGATTGATCTGCTTAAAGATGTTAAGTTATTTAAAGGCAAAAATATTTATCAGCTGCCTTGGTACATAATGATAGGCCCGCCAGGTGCGGGTAAAACAACAGTAATACACAACTCAGGATTAGATTATCCGCTTAAGGATAAGTTGGGAGTTGATTTAGTGCACGGCATAGGTGGCACTAGAAATTGTGATTGGTGGTTTACTAATAAAGCAGTACTGATAGATACAGCTGGCAGGTATACAACTCAAAACAGTCATGCAAAGCATGACTCACGAGCATGGGAAGGCTTTTTAGGTTTACTTCGAAAGTACCGCCCACTTAGGCCTATCAACGGTGTCATGATCAGCATGGGTATTTCTGAGCTAATGAGCCAGACCAAGACCGAAAGAAATCTGCATGCTCGCGCAATAAAACAAAGATTACAAGAGCTTCAAAATCAACTTGGAATGACTTTTCCTGTCTATGTTATTTTTTCAAAAGTAGATTTAATTGATGGGTTTAGAGAATTTTTTGGTGAATTAAGTGAAGAAGAATGTGAACAAGTTTGGGGTGTTACCTTTGAACTTGACCTTGCAAAAGACACCCAAGTTGAAGCTTTTAATAAAGAATTCCATTCGTTGATTTCTAAACTAACGGAAATGCTAAATCGTCGATTGATCAATGAGCGAAATGAAGTAATAAGAGCTAAAATATTTGAATTTCCAAGGCAGCTTAGGGTATTACAAGGTGTTGCTGATGGGTTTTTAAAGGAAATATTTACACCTAACGCATATGAAGAATTACCGATGTTTAGGGGCGTTTACCTAACAAGTGCGACCCAAGAAGGTACACCTTCGAGCTTTTTAAGTGATAGCAATTTAGGAAAATCTGAGCATATAAATCAGTCAAAAAGCTTTTTTATAAAAAATGTTTTAGAAAGTGTAATTTTTCCTGAGCAGAACTTAGCCAGTACTAATAAGCACCATGATAAGCAAAACAAATGGTTACGCATTGTGAGTATTACCTTTGCCTGCCTAGCGTTATTTGGCTTTTCAATTTCTTGGTACTTTAGTTTTGCGTGGAACAGTAATTTAATTTCTGCAACAGAAGAGGCCATTGTTACCTATCAAGAACTTGATTCGGCTTCTTTTGATCGTAATAACCTACTTGTTCTCAATGATAGACTCAATGCTTTGAGAAATTTACCTGCAAGTGGGCCGCTTGTAAGCGAGTTACAAGAGTCGTCATCGTTTGGCTTTAATAAGTTAAGCGAAATCAAAGAGTCGTCGGTTAACGCTTATGATCGCTCTTTACAAACGTATCTAGAACCTTTTGTAGGCAATACATTAATTAAAGAAATGGAAGCTCACCCGGAGCATCTGAGCTATTTATATGAAACATTAAAATGCTATTTAATGCTATTTCAGCCTGAATACTTCGAAAGCGAAGATATTACGGCGTGGTTTAATGCTTATTTAGAAAGAAACTTACCTGGTGATAAAAATATGCAAACCAGGGATGAGTTAATGGGCCATATTTCTGCATTATTAAACAAAGGCATCACTCAAAGTGACATCGATAATCAAGCTGTGCGTACAGCTCGTAGTGAGCTAACTAAACTACCGATAGCAGAGAGAGCATATCAACGGCTTCAAGCTGATTTTCTTAACAGCAGTATTCCGCCGTTTAGACTCACTGATATTATTAGTTTTGAAAGCGCTCAAAAGTTTACTTTTCGTAACAATGGTGAGCTCACCAGAAGTATACCTGGTTTGTACACGTTTAATGGTTTCCACGGTATTTTCAACGTTGAAAAAAGTAAAATGCTCGGTAATTTAATGGCCAGTAGCTGGGTTTATGGTGAAGAAGCATCGGGCACTTATGACATATCTAAAGACGAAATTGAGAAAAAATTAGAGCAACGTTACTTCCAAGATTATATTTATTATTGGCAGTCATTTTTGGATGATTTGAGTCTTAATCAGTATAGTTCGCCTGCTGAAGGGGTTAATGTTACAGATGTACTCGCGGGCTCTGAAGCACCAATCAAAAACATTATCGCAGCGGTCCAAAAAAATGTTCAATTAACTAAATTACCTGTATCAGAAAACCAGAAGGTCGCAGGTAAAGTTGCCGGTAATGCCGCTAAAATTGCACTGCAAACTAAGGCGAATCGGATCAAGCGATTTTTACCTGATGAAGCCCCCACATTTGATATTAAATTACCGGGACATCAAGTTGAAGAGGCTTTTGAAGAGGTGATAGGGATTGACTCGCAACAATTAGATAATATTCAAAAAAACCTCAGAGAGCTTAATGTCTATTTAACCAAGCTTGACCGAGGCGATCAGCTAAAAGATTCAATAAAAGATCAAATTAGCGGTAAAAGTAAGCCTAGCTTTATACGTCAATTAGAATTTCAGAGTCGTGATTTACCGTACCCGTTTAATAGCTGGTTGTTAGACATAAGCCGGGATACAAGCAATATCACTAAAAATAGTGCAAACAGACACTTAAATGAAATTTGGAAGAGTAAAGTGTTAAGAGAATATAACGCTGCAATTGTTGGCAGGTATCCTTTTGCACCGCAGGCTGATAAAGAAGTGAACATGAAAGACTTTACTCGCTTTTTTGGCCCAAATGGTACAATTGACTCTTTCTTTAATAGTTACGTTGCACCGAGTGTTGATATAAGTTCAAGTCCATGGAAGTTCGAAAAAGATATTGGTATTGGTAATGAGGCACTAAAAATGTTTGAACACGCTTACCAAATTCAAACCGCATTTTTCGACCGTGGTAGTGATACACCAAGGATTGAATTTGGGTTACGCCCACTTGAACTTGACCGTACCGTATCTAGCTTAATGATAGAAATTGATGGCCAGTCTATGACGTATCGTCATGGCCCGCTAAAAGTGACTAACTTTATTTGGCCTGGCGCTTCAGGACAAAGTAAAACAAGAGTTGTATTTACTCCTCCAAATGGTGGGCGTTCTATTAACACAACTTATCAAGGTGAGTGGTCACTTTATAGAATGCTTGATGAACTTAGCGAAAAAAGAAGTGAAACACGTAAAGATCTAGAGCTGCATTTCTCATTAATGGGAAATAATGCAAAAGTAGAGCTCTTGCCTAAGTCAATTAGACACCCATTTTGGAATACAAGTGTAGAGAAGTTTTCATGTCCGACGCGATTATAAATATTGGTTACTTAGGCAAAGTGCCTTGTTTAGGTGACTTTGTTCAAGATAATGTCTCTAAAGACTTCTCAGAGCATTGGGAGCAATGGCTGCAAGCAGCCATTGCTGTTAGCAAAGAGCAACTTGGGGATGTATGGCAAGATAGTTATTTAACAGGTCCTGTTTGGCATTTTGCTTTGAGCCCAAATATAGTGGGCGATAAAGGCGTTATGGGGACATTGCTCCCAAGTATGGATGCAGTTGGCAGACATTATCCTTTTACGGTTTTGAGTACTACAGACAATAACCCTATCGATATCTTAAATTCAGGCGTTTTTTCACTTGAATATGAAGATGTAGTTTTAAAAGTTTTAGACGGTTCGGTCGATCTTTTTTCATGGCGAAAAGAGGTCTCTAAAACGATTAAAATCGCGGCTTGTGAAAACAAGCAAGTGACTTACTCCCACTCTGTTGATAAAAATAAAGATGGTGAAGCTTTTGAATTTTCAGGAACAGAACTGAGCAGTGATGTTTTGAAAGATGCGATGCATGCATTATTGTATAAAAAGCATGGTGAATACAGTGTTTGGTGGACACATGGCTCTTGTAATATAAAGCCCATGGTACTGATAACTTCAGCATTACCTCCTATAAATCAAGTTGCGGCAATGTTAGATGGAAGATGGAAGCATTGGGAATGGAATTACACACAGGTAAAAAATAGTGATTAGCAATTTTAATACAAGTTACGCAATTACTCACCGAGGTGTTGTAAGACAGCTCAATGAAGATTCCCATGTAGAGATAAACAGCCATAACTTATGGGTTGTGGCTGATGGAATGGGGGGACATGAGGCCGGCGAGGTTGCAAGTCAGTTAGTTGTTGACGTAATTAGAGCAAAAGTACAAGAGCGCGACTTAAAAGACTTAACTGTTTCTCACATTGTAAGTGCGATAGAAGAGGCAAATAAACAACTAAACGATTACAGCTCCCAGTATCTCGAAAACAAAACGGCGGGTAGTACCGTTACAGCATTATTTGTCAAAGATGGAAAGTATTATATTTTGTGGGTAGGCGATAGCAGAGCTTACTTGCTGCGCAATGGAGTACTTACGCAAGTATCAAGAGATCATAGCCAAGTTAATGATTTAATTGATGAAGGGATTATTTCTGTAGAGGAAGCTAAAGATCACCCTCTATCGAATGTAATAACGCGAGCTGTGGGTGTAATGGAAAACGTAAACGTTGATGTTATTCAAAATGACATTAAAACGGGCGATCTTTTTTTACTTTGTTCTGATGGACTAACAGGCGAGTTGTCTGATGATGAAATATGTTTATCATTAGAGCCAAGCAGTATTATTGACTCAGGAATGGCCTTAATGCACTCCTCTTTAGTGCGAGGTGCTCGAGATAATGTAACGTGTATTATTGTTAAATATGATGAGACTAAAAGTAATCAGCATAGTGAAACCTTTAATATTCAAGATGAAGCGACAATCCCTTTATTTACTAAATAACCTGAACTCTGGATAATAAATCTATCTCGAGCAGCTATTTTCAGCGCTAACTGCGTTGAATTTACTTGCAATAGGCCCGCTATTGACGCGTAAATTCGCCTTGTTTTCACTGAAAATTTTTGGCTAGAGAAAAT
>NZ_PNDU01000084.1:0-9720 GCF_005886635.1 Pseudoalteromonas sp. S558
GTACACTAGTCGGCGAATGCAAAACCGAGCAACAAAGAGGTGATTGCCCCTAGGGAGAACCCTTTGGGCAGCGCCTGTTTGGCATTGATGCTGCGTTATCGCCTATTTATGGGGAATAACCACACTACATAGGCGCTGTCTTGCCTAAATACCAAACAGACTGCTGCAAATTTAACCTTGAAAGTTCAACAGACCCTAATAAATATACCTGATTTTTACGATTAGCTAAATAAGTAAACAGAAAACAGCCTTTTTTAAACGTATTATCTTTACTTAACTAGTAATATCGACGACTAGTCTCAATACTTTTGTTATTTTGCTCATTATTATCTTTAATAGCTTATCAACAATAATTAGGAAACATTATGAAGCTTAATCGTATTATCAGTTTATCGATAACTGTGATTGCATTAATACTCAGTACCGCCTCTCTTGCAAGTAACGAACGCCGCATCGACATTGATAGCAAAGTAATAACCCAACACAAAGCGAATATAAACGGTCAACGCTTTACCTATACTGTAGCAACTGGCACACAGCCTGTTTGGGATGATAAAGACAACGCTATTGCAACACTGCAATACACTTATTACACGCGCGACAAAGTAGATGATAATACAACACGCCCATTACTTATTTCCTTTAATGGTGGACCTGGTTCTGCCTCAGTCTGGATGCATCTCGCTTATACTGGCCCTCGTGTCTTAAAAATCGATGATGAAGGCTACCCAATCCAACCTTATGGCGTAAAAAACAATCCTTACTCCGTACTTGATGTTGCCGATATTGTGTACGTAAACCCAGTTAATACTGGCTACTCCCGCGTACTGGAAAACGATAAAGGCGAACTTCCTTCTAAAGCAAAACAAAAAGAGCTATTTTTTGGTGTTAACGCCGATATTAAATACCTTGCTGAGTGGTTAAATACTTTTGTAAATAGAGCAGAGCGCTGGCGATCGCCTAAATTTTTAATTGGTGAAAGCTACGGTACAACACGTGTATCGGGCCTAGCTCATGAGCTTCAAAATAGTCAATGGATGTACATAAACGGTGTTGTACTTGTATCGCCCACAGATATAGGCATAAAACGCGACGGACCAATTAAAGCAGCTAACCGCCTGCCTTATTTTGCAGCGACTGCTTGGTATCACAAAGCACTTAAAGCCGATTTACAGGCTAAAGACTTAGACGAGTTACTCCCCGCAGTAGAGCAATTTACAATCAACGAATTGATCCCAGCATTAGCGAAAGGTGGATTTATTGCCGCAGATGAAAAGCGCCGCATTATAAAGAAAATGGCCGATTATGCAGGCTTGTCAGAGACATTTGTTGAACAAAACAACTTAGATATTCCAACTCAATTTTTCTGGAAAGAGCTACTGCGCGATCGCGGTCAAACAGTCGGTCGCCTAGACTCTCGTTATTTAGGAATAGATAAACGTGATGCGGGTGAGTCTCCAGATTATTGGGCCGAACTGACTTCGTGGTTACACTCATTTACACCAGCAATAAATCACTATTTACGTGACGAGCTAAACTATAAAACTGATGTAAAATACAATTTATTTGGTAATGTCCATCCATGGGATAGAACGGGTAACAATACGGGCGAAAACCTGCGTTTAGCAATGGCACAAAACCCATATTTAAATGTAATGATTCAATCAGGCTACTTTGATGGTGCAACTAATTACTTTGATGCTAAATATACATTGTGGCAATTAGATCCAAGCGGAAAAATGAAAGACCGTTTAAGCTTTAAAGGCTATAGAAGCGGACACATGATGTACCTTCGTCATGCAGACCTCAAGCGTTCAAATAATGACTTGCGCGACTTTATATTAAAAGCCTTGCCTAAAGAGGCTCAGGCAGCAAAATATTAATCGTCAATTTATAAATGGCTCTGCTTTGAGCCATTTTTCTGCTTTTGATCACGTTTAAAATTAAATATCATGTTATGTACGGCCGCCCCCTATTTTCAATCAGCCCTATTTTTGTAAGTAATTTAAGTAAACTTGAAAATAATTCGAGGTTGTAAAACCTTGCCTACTCAGTGCTTAAACATGCTCCGGCTTCAATCACAGGATCTTTTGCTTGATACTTTTTATGGGCCAGCATATCGCGTAAATTAAAAAGGGTTTTAAAAACACTATTGAGTCCTACTTTATTGTTAACCCAAGTAGGACTAATTCCACCTGGCAATGCGTAAACCTGATAAACGATATTTAAACTACCATTGTGTTGAGTTAACAACCAATGTGCAGTTAAGGTTTCGATTCTGACCACATTTTTATAAAGTGGCAGCTCATTTAGATACGCTTTAACAACAAGTAAACTTTGTTGCGGGGTTAATTGTGAGTAACACGAATAGGTTACAACATCTCTATTCGCTATTGGCCATGGAGAGTCAAAGTAGCTATATACAATATTTTCTGAAGGGCTTAACGTTTTAATGACACGTACTTTAGAGACATTTTCTACCCAGCGCGGAGCTACATTTGTATCACTGAGTAATTCTAAAAAGTCCTTTGCAGATACATGCTCTACATCCACCTCACCTTTAACTTCAAACGTGTTATCGCTGTGACTTTGATAATGTACACTCACTCCCTGCTTATTTTTATACTCTTGCCATGCAGGCTCTGAGAAAACGTAAAAGCATTGAATTAAAAGCACAATGCCTACGCACTTTTGAATTAAGTTGATATTACAAAAGTGCGTTACTCTCATTTTTGCCAATAAGGGTCTTTATCAAAAGACGCAAGCCGGCTTTGTTCCATAGCGCTGACTAAGTATTCAGATTTTTGCTCAAGCCAAGATTGAATTTTAGCAAGCTGCTCATCTTCCTGACCCGCGCATAGCTGCTTTAAATACTCTAGCGTGCTCAGCTCATACATACCATGGGAAATATCTAACCACGGCAGTCGAAACTCTAACCGCTCTTCATTATCAAATAAAGAGCCTAAACAATTACCGCTCAGCAGGCTATTTTCTAACTGCATTCGCAAACTCAAATAATCAGTTACGCTGAGTGTTTGCTCTTTAGGTAATAAGTGATGAAGGTTTTTCCAGTCTTTATTAAACAACCGATTTGCAATTGATAAAACCGGCTTTTCTGAAGCTTGAAGCTCAACTTGGCCCCAATCTTTACGCCATTGTTTATCTATCAGCCAAGTTGTTAGCGATAGCAGTAAACGGTTATAACGCGCACTGTGAAATAGCGCATTAATATCATCAATACTTGGCTGTAATTCTTTTAAATCATTAATAACTTGAGCTAAGGCAGGCGCTGCATTTATCTTTTTGTAAA
Source organism: Pseudoalteromonas sp. S558 (assembly GCF_005886635.1). NCBI lineage: Bacteria > Pseudomonadati > Pseudomonadota > Gammaproteobacteria > Alteromonadales > Pseudoalteromonadaceae > Pseudoalteromonas > Pseudoalteromonas sp. S558. The sequence goes on from NZ_PNDU01000084.1 coordinate 3,311, forward strand.
ATGCATGACGTTTAGATGTGTATGTTTTTAATTGAATCGCATTTTCTACCCATGCTAATTCACTCAACAGCCACTTAAGTTCAGTACGTAAATACTCGGTATTTTCTTTAGAAACAATATCGTCGTATAACCAAAACGTATGGCGAATTAAGCTAATGCCGTCCGTCACTCTTTTTAGCGTTTTTAAACTTGGTTTATCGAAGTAACACTGTTCGTGTTTTTGCACAAACCGAATGCCAAAATTCATCGCTTCCATCAATGCTTTTTCTTGGCTTGATGTATTCGTTAACTGCACAAACCCAATAGACTTACTTGGTTTTAAAGGTTTATCGTCTGCAAGTCGATACCCACGAGCTGCTTTTGAGTATAACCCTAAGCGGATGCAACTTTGACTTACTAACTTATCCGCTAAAGCGAATAACTCATTTCGGCTACCTTCAATTAGCTCAATTTCAAGTTCACTAATAACCTCTATCTGGCCGGCTGCTGCAATTTCCCCCTTGTCGAGTACCACTTCAATTTTCCCGCCAGTCTCTGTTTCAATTAGCCATGTACGACGAATAAAGTTAGTACTAAAAATAGGGTATAAATTTTGCGAGATTGAACTAACTTGCATACCATGAGGCCATATATCAACATTGAACGCCATCAAATTAGGGCGGTTTGAGTCAATAGGCAGGTTATACTCAGGTCGTTGATGCAAACCACCAACGACCTCGCCTGCAAGCTTTATAGTTTGCTCACATTGGCTATCTGCACAACGGGTCCTGAAACCAATATCAAGGGCTCTAAGTTCACGACTCGGCGTGTCGTAGTATGCATTTTGCAAACTGCGCGAGGGCTTATTAATAACAGTTTTAGCAAATTGAGTAATTAGCGAGGGGATCAGTGGAATTACGGCATCTGATACCAAAAATTTCAGTTCTATCTCAGTATCCATTCGGTCTGCGGATTACCTTTAAAATAAATAAGTGCTCAAAATAAACAAAGCACACACACAATGCAAATTTTTTAGCCTTATTTTGCCATCAAAATAGGGGCAGAGTTACAATATCTACCTTGCTATTACGTTATTTAATCCATACTATCTAGTTACTTATGTGACATAAAATCACGTTTATAACGGACACAGCTAGATCAACAAGGTAGATAAATGCTAAAACATTGTTTATTAGGGCTACTTTTAACAGCCACCACATTCATGAGTTACGCGCAAGAAGCGCAAGATACAAACTCAACGGATGAAAATACCGCCTATATTATCGATAACTTATATACTTTTATGCGCTCAGGGGCGAGTAAAGACTATAGATTACTTGGCTCTGTAGATGCGGGAACAAAATTAACTGTGTTATCTGGCGAAGAAAATGGCTTTATAAAAATTAAAGATGATAAAGAGCGTGAAGGCTGGATCGAAACTAAATTTGTGACTAAAACAGCAGGCTTAAAGCAACAATACCAAGTATTGAGTGACGAAATAAGCAACATACAAGAAAACCTGCGTACTGCTCAAATTAAATTACCGCAGTTACAAGAACAAAATCAGGCTTTAACAGATCAAAACCTACAGCTGTCTGAGCAAATTGCTCAATTAAAAGCGACGTTACAACAAGAGCGGGCTCAAAAAGAATCTGTCAGCGCCCAAGAGAAGCGCCAATTACTTACTTATGGTAGTGCGATTGCTTTCTTAGGCTTGTTTTTAGGTATCATTTTAACAATTGTACTATCGCGTCGTAAACGTTACGAAGGCTGGGCATAAAACGTAATTAATGTTTGGGGTAAAATAACCTGTGTATTTTACCCCTATTAGTTACTTATCAAATATCAATTAGTAATCCCTTATCTTCTTTTATTTTTTCAATAACCATATAAGTATGGTGCGTACCTACGCCCGGAATATCGACTAAGTCACCCAAAACTTGCCTATACTCTTCCATATTAGACACTCGTATTTTTAATAAGTAATCATAGCCACCAGCAACCATGTCACATTCAACAACTTGTTTAATTCTTATAACATGCTCTCTGAACACCTTAAATACAGCGGTATTTGAGGCAACAAGTGATATTTGCACATGTGCAACTAAACTTTGGTTAAGTTTTGCTTCACTTAACTTGGCGTAGTAGCCTTCGATGTAACCCTCTTGCTCTAATCGTTTTACACGATCAAGGCATGGGCTAGCGCTCAAATTAACCTGCTTTGCGAGGTTAACATTAGAAATTCTGCCGTTCTTTTGGAGAACGTCTAATATTGCTAAATCGATGCGATCTAACAGCCGTAATCTATTTGGAATTGTCATAACAGAATTTTATGCGGATAAGTTAAATTTATGCCCTGTAAATTATCGTAAAACGCGAAATTTAACCAGCATATTCTGCTGAAATTTAATTAGAATGCACACATTATATCACTGGTAATTTATTGGTAATTAATTTTACTTTAAATCTTAACACTCCTGGGAGTTGCTTATGTTATTCAAAGGCGATTTGACAACACACTGTCCTATCAGACAAAAAATTCGTGACTTTTACCGCATTGATGAAAATGCGGTTATTGATCATATTTTACCGCTTGCAGAAGTCGGTGTAAAAGCACGAAGTCGTGCATGGGAAAGAGCTCGCCAGATTGTTTTAAACATTCGTAAAGAACAAGATGGGCAAGGCGGTGTTGACGCGCTTTTAAATGAATTTTCACTATCAAGTGAAGAAGGCGTTGTATTAATGTGTTTGGCTGAAGCCTTACTTCGCGTACCAGATAAAGCAACTCAAGAAGTTCTGATCCGCGACAAGTTAGCAAAAGGTGATTGGAGCTCTCATTTAGGAAGCAGCGATTCTTTATTTGTAAATGCGTCGTCATGGGGATTATTAGTAACCGGTAAAATGGTTAACTACACAGATAAAACGAAAGAGCAGCAGTTTGGCATGCTTAAAAGAACCATTGGTCGTTTAGGTGAACCGGTTATTCGTAAATCTGTAAATTTTGCTATGAAAATTATGGGTAAGCAATTCGTTATGGGTCGTACCATTGACGAAGCAATTGAACGTGCTGCCGATACAGAGCAAAAAGGCTATGTATATTCTTACGATATGCTAGGCGAAGGCGCGCGCACAATGAAAGATGCGACGCGCTACTTTGACAGCTACATGAATGCAATACACGCCATTGGTAAAGCAGCAAACGGCCGCGGCCCAATTAAGAGCCCTGGTATTTCAGTTAAACTTTCAGCTATTCATCCACGTTATGAGTTCACTCATAAAGACCGTGTAATGGCAGAAATCGTACCTAAGTTGAAAGAGCTTGCGCTTGCTGCTAAAAAATACGATATCGGCTTTACGGTTGATGCAGAAGAAGCTGATCGCTTAGACATCTCTCTTGATGTGATTGAAGCCGTATTTAGCGATACAGACTTAGGCGATTGGCAAGGGTTTGGTTTAGCGGTTCAAGCGTATCAAAAGCGCGCTATTTTCGTTATAGAGTGGCTAACAGAACTTGCGACCCGCGTTGGTCGTAAAATGATGGTACGCCTAGTTAAGGGTGCTTATTGGGATACAGAAATCAAAACCACACAACAAGATGGTTTAGAGCATTTCCCTGTATTTACGCGAAAAGCCACAACCGATGTTTCTTACAAAGCATGTGCAATTAAAATGCTTGAAGCGCGCGGCGTGCTTTACCCGCAATTTGCAACCCACAACGCTTACACGGCAGCTACTATTTTAGAAGTTGCAAAAGGTGATAACACCGGCTTTGAATTCCAACGCCTGCACGGTATGGGTGAATCATTATTCGACCAAATCGTCACCGAGGAAAAAATTCAGTGTCGCGTGTACGCACCTGTTGGTCAACACGAAGACCTACTTGCGTACCTTGTTCGTCGTCTATTAGAAAACGGCGCTAATTCCTCCTTTGTAAATGCAATTGTTGATACAACAAAACCGGTTGAGTCATTACTGCCAGATCCAGTAGAAACACTGCAAGGCCTGCGTAACAAGTACAATACGCAAATCAAAATGCCGATTGATTTATACGGTGAAGAACGTGCTAACTCTAAAGGCATGGATTTAACCGATATAAACGTTATCACCCCTTTCAAAGAAAATCTGGAAAGTTGGTTTAACGAACATCTCATTGAGCAAAGTCAAGTACCTGAAGGCTCACTGGCTGTTAAAAATCCAGCGAATCATAAAGAAATCATCGGTCACGTTAAATTACAAACTGGCGAAGAGATGAAAGTGCTATTGGCTAACGCTGAAGCGGCTTTTGAATCGTGGTCACAAACACCGGTGAAAGAACGTGCAAATTTACTGCGTCGTGTTGCTGATATTTTAGAGCGTCATCACGACGAACTAGTCGCTATCTGTATTAAAGAAGCAGGTAAAGTAGCACAAGATGGTATTGATGAAGTACGTGAAGCGGTTGATTTTTGTCGTTACTACGCAGCGCGTGCTGAGGAGTTATCGCAAGATGAACGCTTTGAAGCCCGTGGCGTTATTCTATGTATTAGCCCGTGGAACTTCCCGCTTGCAATATTCTTAGGGCAAGTTGCCGCTGCGATTGTTACAGGTAACACTGTAATTGCTAAGCCTGCAGAGCAAACAAGCTTAATTGCCCTTCGTGCAATTGAACTTATGCTATCAGTTGGCTTACCTGAACATGTTGTTCAACCTGTTATCGCTCGCGGTAGTGAAGTCGGTAAGGTGATTGTGCCAGACGAACGCATTCAAGCAATTATGTTTACCGGCTCGACAGAAACCGGGACGTTAATTTCGCAAACGCTGGCTGCTCGTAACGATATTCAAGTACCGTTAATTGCAGAAACTGGCGGTCAAAACTGTATGATTGTTGACTCAACAGCACTTCCTGAGCAAGTTGTTGACGATGTAATTAGTTCTGGCTTTCAAAGCGCAGGTCAACGCTGTTCGGCTCTTCGTGTTTTATTTATTCAAGAAGATGTAGCTGATGGCATAATCGATATGCTAAAAGGGGCACTTGCTGAACTGCATATTGGCGACCCATCGTTACTATCTACCGATGTAGGTCCTGTGATTGATGAAAAAGCACTTAAAAACCTAAACGATCATGTTGAGTACCTAAAGGGTAATGCGACGCTTCATTACGAGTGCAAAATTCCTGATAACACACAAAATGGTGCATTCTTTTTTGCGCCTCGCTTATACGAAATTAAAGACCTATCGGTACTTAAACGTGAAGTATTTGGCCCATGTGTTCATATTATCCGCTTTAAATCGAACGAACTTGATAATGTGATGGATCAAATAAATAATACAGGTTACGGCTTAACAATGGGTGTGCATTCGCGTATTGAAGAGCGCTGTGAGTACTTAGCTAAAATGTCACGTGCAGGTAACGTATACATTAACCGCAACATGATTGGCGCTATCGTTGGTGTGCAACCGTTTGGTGGACGTGGTTTATCAGGTACTGGCCCTAAAGCCGGCGGCCCTAACTATCTACAACGTTTAGTAAAAGAAAAAGCATCGCCAGACAACGTGCAAATGACTAACCTAACGCCTGACGAGCTTGATTTACACCACTACAGCGGTGCAAATGAGCAAGTTAAAAAGCTAATGGCTAATTCAATGCGCGATGAAAAAATCTGGCGTGCAACACCACTAAACGACCGTGTTTCGGCTGTGCGTCAGTTACTAGCTAAAATTGCAACAGTAGAGATCATAGACGACTTAGCAGACGATTTAGCATTAACATTATCTGAAGCACGCGCTCAGCTTAATCGCCTTGAAAAGCACATGCGTAAATTTACTACTCTTCCAGGGCCTACAGGTGAGTCTAATACCCTTCATCTAGAAGCACGTGGTTGCGTAGTGTGTTATGCGGATAAGAGTACATCATTTAACTTCTGGGCACTGTCTATTATTACTGCCATAGCTGCAGGTAACACAGTAATTACAGTAGCGTCTGAGTTATTTTATGATGAAGCCGTTGCCTTTAAAGATAAGTTTATCTCGACTGGCGTTGCTGAGGGCGTTTTCCAAGTAGCCAAACCTAATCAGTTACAAGCTATCTTGGCGCACCCTCATTTAGCGGGTGCCGTAGTGGCTGCTCGTTCGTCTCGTTTTGGCTACTTTAGCCAACAACTTGCACAACGCAAAGGCGCTATTTTACCCGTGATCAGCTCAGAGTATTACGATACGCTAATTAAGCGTCTTATCACTGAAAAAACAATCAGTATTGATACAACTGCATCGGGTGGTAATACATCACTAATGACGCTTGTTGAAGACGATGAATAATTAGCTTAAAGCTAGGGCGTGTTGCTCTTTGTGGATTGAAATTTGTTCAATCTAGGGGCGGTTGAATCGCGGCGCGAGGTTTGTAACCTAGTGTGCTAAGTAAAAACCGAGCAACAAAGAGTCAACCGTCCCTAGAA